>JBPYDX010000236.1:0-3315 GCA_051986115.1 Candidatus Eremiobacteraceae bacterium | reverse complement strand
AACGTTCAGGCGGTAACTTCGCGCGCTTCTTCTTCCTCGTCTTCAAGCGCAGAGAAAAGAGGCCCACCTGCAGCTGATTGGGCCTTTGCCAGCTCGGCCTCCTGTTGATCGTAGATCTCTGAAACGGAGCGGTTTGTCGAAATACGCTTAATGCTGTCTGCCAGAAGTGTCGCAACCGACAGTACCTTAATCTTATCGCCGCAGATCTCGGGCGGGACCGGGATGGTATTGGTAACCACAACCTCACTGATAGGCGAATCAATGAGCTTCTTCGCGGCGCCGGCTGCAAAAATTCCGTGCGTCGCACAGGTAATCACCGAGGTAGCGCCGCGCTCGAGCAACGCTTCCGACGCCTTGACGAGCGTGCCGCCGGTAGAAATCATGTCATCAATAATGACCGCCGTTTTGCCTTTGAGATCGCCGACGACTTCGCTCACCTCGTTGATATCCGGCCTGGGCCGGCGCTTGAAGACGATGGCAACTGACGTCTGCAGCTTCTTTGCAAACATTTCCGCTCTCGCGACACCGCCCGCGTCGGGCGACACAACCACGCAACCCGGACCGCTGAGCTTGCGATTGTTGATCAAGTAATTTGCCAAGATATAGCTGGCGCTGAGATTATCGACCGGTTCGTCGAAGAAACCCTGGATTTGCGCAGCATGGAGATCGACCGTTAAAACGCGCTGCACGCCGGCCGTCGCGAGCAAATTCGCGACAAGCTTGGCAGTGATAGGCTCGCGGCCTTTGGTCTTTTTATCTTGTTTGGCGTAGCCATAATATGGGATAACTCCGGTGACCCGATATGCCGACGCACGACGCAAGGCATCGATCATACACAGCATTTCCATCAACGCGTCGTTGACCGAGCGGCTTCCGTCTTGGGGCTTGCATATCGACTGGACCACAAAGACGTCGGCACCGCGCACGTTTTCGCGAATCTCGACGCGGCATTCTTCGTTTGCGAATGTGGTGACGAGCGCATTGCCAAGATGGGTGCTCATCTTTCGAGCGATCTCTTCTGCAAGCGCGCGGTTAGAGTTGCCCGCGAAGAGGACCGGTTTTGCCGTAGCCATAACAGCGGTTCTCCCGATGGTTGATTCGCCGGCGATAGCAATCTCGCAGGCTCCTTGGTGAGTTGTCCGAACTAACGCAGACAGCCCTTTAGCGAAAAGCCAACTGCAATGCCAAAATTCGAAGTCATCTCACCGTTTCGTCCATCCGGTGACCAGCCGCAAGCCGTCGCGCGCTTGTCTGAGGGAGTCGCGCGCGGCGACCGTGCGCAGACACTGCTCGGTGTGACCGGCAGTGGCAAGACAGCGACCATGGCGTGGACGATCGAACAAGTGCAAAAGCCCACGCTCGTGCTGTGTCACAATAAAACCCTCGCGGCGCAGCTGTGCAGCGAATTTAAAGAGTTTTTTCCTCGTAACGCGGTCGAGTATTTTGTTTCGTACTTCGATTATTATCAGCCAGAAGCATACATCGCTTCAACAGATACCTACATCGAGAAAGACTCATCGGTCAATGAAGAGATCGAGCGCCTGCGCCACTCGGCAACGCAATCGCTACTCACGCGTCGCGACACTATTATCGTAGCGTCGGTGAGCTGTATCTTCGGCTTGGGATCGCCCTCGGATTACATGGAGATGTCGTTGCGCTTGCGCCGAGGCGAGGAATACGACCGCGACAAGCTGCTGCGCAAACTAGTCGACATGCAGTATACGCGCAACGACATTGCCTTGGTCCGCGGAACGTTTCGCGTCCGTGGGGACGTGCTCGAATACGTCGCCGTCGACGACGAAATTATCACACGCCTCGATTTCTTCGGCGATCAAATTGAAACGATCACCCGCGTCAACCAGATTACAGGCGAGCTCATCGAAGACATGGACGAAGTCATGATCTTCCCCGCGAAGCATTTCATCACGCCTGAGGAAAAGCTGCTTCGCGCGGTGCGCAGCATCGAAGTCGAGCTTGACGAGCGCCTCGCCTATTTCCGTGCGAACGGAAAGCTGCTCGAAGCCCAGCGCCTTGAGATGCGCACCCGCAACGATGTTGAAATGTTGCGCGAGTTTGGCTACTGCAACGGCATCGAAAATTACTCACGCCACCTCACCGGTCGCGCCCCGGGCCAGACGCCGTTTTGTTTGCTCGATTTCTTCCCCGAAGACTGGCTCGTCTTCGTCGACGAATCGCACGTAACGCTGCCGCAAGTGCACGGCATGTATCACGGCGACCGCTCCCGCAAAGAAGTGCTCGTCGAATTTGGTTTTCGTTTGCCGTCGGCGGTCGACAACCGCCCGCTCACCTTTGACGAATTCGACAAGCACGTTCGCCAAGTCGTTTACGTGTCTGCGACGCCTAGCTCTTACGAGCGCAAAGTTTCGCAGCAAGTGGTCGAGCAAATTATTCGGCCAACCGGCCTGGTCGATCCCAAGGTCGACGTGCGTCCGACGAAAGGCCAAGTCGACGACCTCATGGAGGAAGTTCGTAAACGCGCGGCCGCGGGCGAGCGCGTGCTCGTGACAACCCTGACCAAAAAGATGGCAGAAGACCTCACCGATTATCTCATTGAAATGGGAGTCCGCGCGAAATACTTGCACTCCGAGATCGAGACCCTCGAGCGCATCGCTATCTTGCGAGACTTACGTCTGGGCACGTTTGATTGTTTGGTCGGCATCAATCTGTTGCGCGAAGGCTTGGACCTTCCTGAAGTGTCGCTGGTGGCAATTTTGGACGCGGACAAAGAAGGCTATCTGCGTTCGGAAACTTCGCTCATCCAAACAATTGGGCGCGCTGCGCGCAATGTGAGCGGTATGGTGCTCATGTATGCGGACAACGTCACCCAATCCATGGAACGTGCCATCAACGAGACCGAACGTCGCCGCCAGCGCCAGCTTGCCTACAACGTGGAGCACAACATCGACCCGCAGAGCATCCGCAAATCCGTGCGTGACATTTTGGCCGAGGTTGCTGCGGGTTCGGATAGCAAACCCAAGGGGCGTGCGCTCAAAGACGTGCCTCGCGACGTGCTTGTCGCGACGATTGCGAAACTCGAAAAAGAAATGAAGGACGCAGCCTCGCGCCTCGAGTTCGAAAAAGCAGCGGCGTTACGCGACGAACTGTGGGAGCTGCGCAAGCAATTGCCGGACGGGGGCGACCCGTCGCTTTCCCGCAAGGCGCCAAAAGTTTTTGGCCAAGCGCTGCGCGAGGCGGCTCTCTTCTAACTCTTTTCACAGTTTGCCCGTGCCGATATTGCACATATGAAGGCGGTCATACTGGCCGGCGGTTATGGCACGCGCATCAGCGAGGAAA
>JBPYDX010000235.1:0-2510 GCA_051986115.1 Candidatus Eremiobacteraceae bacterium | reverse complement strand
GACGTTCGAAAGTACATTTTGAAAGTTCTCCTTGCAGTCTCGGGCTGCTGCCCAAACGCCTTGATATTCCTGAGGGACAGTAGCAGCAGCCATCGCTGGCGTTGCTAAACCGAAGGCAAGAGCTGTGCGCCTGATAGTTCGCATGACTTCAACGTCCCCTAGCTTGATCATAATTGATCATCGGCGTTGCACGGCAGACAGTCCAGCAGCGATCGACGGTTTAGCAGTGGGCTTTTGTTCTGACGCGCAGTTGAACACGCCCGCAGTTCACTCGCGTTTGCCGCCAGCTCGTCCTATAGCTCTCACAAGCGATCACAGCAGAAACTGATATATTAAAGCGGCATCGTGAGCTCTTAAAGTATCATACGCTGCCCCGTTCAAGAATGGGCAGGCCGAGCAAGGGCCGATATCGCAGTTGGGTCAAACTGCGAAGGACTCACGGAAAGCACTCACTTCGGAGTTGCCCCCGATAACAGACATGGTGTGGCCGAGAGGAAACCCTTCGCCTTCCTAATCGCGATCGGCAACCCTGCCCAATTCGTACAGCGGGATGGCGGGAGCGCGACGTTTCGAGCGACCATCGCGAGCAACTTGCAAAGCCCCCCGGGTCGATCACAAACCGAGATGCTGGCGCGCACGAAGTACTGACATCGCGTGCCATTGTTTGCCTCTAGCCGTCGTGACACCTCGACAGTTCAGCGCGTCAGCAGCGGCACGCGTTGACAGGTGCGCAGTCTCAGTCATGGCGGGCCGCACCGCTTCGGCACGCGCGGCAGTGGCGCGCTGCTTGGCCTTGGCAATGCGCTTATAGTTGCCAAGTTTCTTACCGTTGGCCTTGGCGGCAGCGAGCGCGGCCTTGGTGCGAGAATGTGGATCGTGAACTTGGTGGCACTCGGCATATCGCAGCACACGAAGTCCACCTTGCGGTCCATCAGCATTGCAATGAACGCGAGGTTGCGGCTGAGCCGGTCGAGCTTGGCGATGACCAGCTTCGCCTTGTGCTTCTTGCAGGCCGCGAGCGCCTTTTCCAGTTCGGGCCGGTCGTTGCGCTTGCCGCTCTCAATCTCGGTGAACGCATCGACCAGCGTCCACTTGCCGCCGTCGAGATAGTCGATCACTGCCTTGCGCTGGGCGTCGAGGCCAAGCCCTGACTTGCCCTGCTTGTCGGTGGATACTCGGTAATAAGCGATGAAATTGCCGCGCATGATGGTTTCTGTAACGCTTCTGACCTGGGTGCGATACGTTACAGTTATGATCGCAGGAATAGAAGGATATTCTTCCATCGCTCAAGATAGCGAACGTGTTCGCTATCCACCTTCACGAAAAAACCGTCAGGGACGGTCACCAGCGCGTCGAACGGGAGGGAGCGCTCGACTGCTCAGACGCGCCAGCGACCACGGCAGTGTGAAACTGTAACGGTACGTCTCGGTTAACCGTTATTTTCTTAGGCCCATGGGCTCGCCAGCGTCATTTCACCCCACCGAGCTTCCCTACGGCTTTGTGAAGCTATCAGTGCGTCGAGGGCGGATCGTCTCGATCCGTCGCGGTCGAACCGCCCGAGCGATCCCTCATCAATCGCAAATCTTCAAACACTTTTTCGAGCCGCGCGGTCGAGCTCTACTGCGGGGCGACATTGATTTGCACTGGGTCGATCTTCATTGGACAGTCTAGGCCCAAAAGGGCACTTCGGCGCTCCAATAAGCGCAAAACCAGATAAGTCGCATCGGTATCCCCAGCCAATGCGCTGCGCATATACCGGAAAAGCAGTGCCTCCAATCGTTCCGCATCAAGTGATGCCGTGCGTGCGCGATAACCTACGTCGAGCCGCAGCATCTTGTTCTCAACTATCGCTTCCACAGCGCCAATTCGAATGTTGAAACGCTCAGCAACGGCACGCGCCGAGCCGCCAAGCAAGCGCGCCTTGAAAATCATGTCGTCGCGGGTTTCGTCGTCAGTTTCAGTCGTCATGGCTCGGCCTTCGCCTTGGTTCGCTGTTCAAGACCGTGCAGCAATCTCGCAACGTCACTATTAGCCCGCGCTTCCTCACGCGCGAGAGCCTGAACAAGCCGTATCCATCGTCGCTTGCCCCGACCCCGTCGTCGCGGCGGCAACGGTATCGGCGTTCCCAGCCGCAAATCCGCGTTGAGTTGCTGTCTCAGTCGGCGATACAGTGATCCCGATTGGTAAAGCTGGCGATGCCGAATTTTGTAGTCATAGCCGCAGCATCGGCGGCACGCGAATGTCCCCGCCTTGTAGTGAAGGCAATACGCGCCGAGTCCACAGCTGCAAAGAAAGCGGGGACGAACGTAGCGGTTTTTCAGGAACGGAAGCCAGTCAATGCGGATGACTTGCTCGCGATCTTCGACGCTTAGGAAAATCTCACCGTGTGTCGCGCGCAGGCTACCTTTTTGGCCCGTTTTCCATACCCACGATGTCTCAGCGCCATCTCTTAGCGCGCCCGCTTGATGCAGCGCGTTGATGTTGAGCCGTGGATGGCTTTCCACAAACTC
>JBPYDX010000234.1:0-4982 GCA_051986115.1 Candidatus Eremiobacteraceae bacterium | reverse complement strand
CGATTTAGAAGAACGCATCAACCGTATAGAGGGTCGCTTTAACTAAGCGAAAGAGCTCACGGCCTATTCTAGTCCCAGAGGCCGGACCGGGCGGCGACGCGAAATCCGCTAGGTGGTTAAGGAAGACTACAAAACCGCCCACCCGTGGCAAAAGAAGCGCTCCGACGAGCGCAAGATCGGGTTGATCATGGTAAACACAGGCCCGGGCAAAGGCAAGACGACAGCGGCCCTCGGCTTAGCGCTGCGCGCCATCGGCCACCAGCACCGTGTTAAAATGATACAATTCATGAAGGGCGACCCGTTCTACGGCGAGATGCTTGTGCGCGAGCGCTTACCTGAGCTAGACATCGAGCAGTATGGTCTTGACCGCTTTGTCGACCCAAAGAATCCCGAACCCGAGCAAGTGCTGCGAGCGCAGACAGGCTTTGAAGCAGCGCGGGCAGCTATCATGTCGGGTGAATATCACGTCGTGATCCTTGACGAAATTAACGTTGCTATGTCAATTGGTTTGGTTTCCACCGATTCGGTGGTGAAGCTGCTTCGCGAGCGTCCCAAACATGTCGAGGTCGTCCTTACGGGCCGTGATGCCCCACAAGCTATTATAGATGAAGCGGACTATGTCAACCAGATTACTGATATAAAGCACCCCTATCAAAAGAATATTCCGGCCCGAGTAGGCATTGAGTTTTGACCGATACTCTCATTGTATAGGAGAGCGCTGCTAAGACTGCCGTGAGCGTTAAGAAGACCAAAAACCCAAACGGGGTTAGCAAGGCCGCCTTGAAGCGCGAAAACGACAAGGCGAGCAAGCCCAATGGCAAAGCGTTGACCAACAAAGAGCTGTGGCAAGCGCAGTTTGAGACTGCGCCAAAGTTGGGCGGCGCCAACGATCGCACGATCTCCGATCACCCACTCAAACCGCTGTATGGTCCCGAAGACCTAGCGGGCATCGATTACGAGCGCGATCTTTCCTATCCCGGTCAATATCCGTACACACGCGGCATTCACGCTACGATGTATCGCGGGCGGCTTTGGACGATGCGCCAATTCGCCGGCTTCGGCACGGCGAAGCAGACCAATGAGCGCTATCATTTCTTACTCGCGCAGGGTCAGACTGGGCTATCGGTAGCCTTCGACATGCCCGCGCTGATGGGTTACGATTCGGACCATCCGCGCGCGCTTGGTGAAGTGGGCAAATGCGGCGTGGCAATCGCCACTTTGCAAGACATGCAGGACTTATTCGCCGGCATCGATTTGGGACGCATCTCAACGTCGATGACCATAAACTGCACCGCTCCAGTTGCGCTTGCGATGTACATAGCTACAGCCGAGTCGCAGGGTGTGCCTTCACACAAACTCAGCGGTACGTTGCAAGCCGACATGCTCAAAGAATATATCGCTCAAAAAGAGTGGATCTATCCGCCTGAGCCTTCCATGCGCATTATCACGGACATGATGGCCTATTGCTCCAAGCACGTTCCCAAATGGAATACGATCTCGATCTCCGGCTACCACATCCGCGAAGCGGGCTCGACCGCAGCGCAAGAGCTTGCGTTCACACTTGCCGATGGTTTTGCGTATGTCGAAGCTGGCATCGCGGCCGGTATGAACGTTGACGATTTTGCGCCACGCCTATCGTTTTTCTTTAACGCCCATTCTGACTTCTTCGAAGAGATTGCCAAGTATCGCGCGGCGCGCCGCATCTGGGCTCGTCACATGCGCGAACGTTTTAAAGCCAAAAATCCGCGTTCGTGGACGCTGCGCTTTCATACGCAGACCGCAGGTTGTTCGGCAACCGCACAGCAAGCCGAAAACAATATCATGCGCGTGGCGTTCCAGGCTTTGGGTGCAGTGCTCGGTGGCTCTCAATCGCTGCACACCAACTCACTTGACGAAGTCTTAGCGTTGCCGACCGAACAGAACGTCCAAATCGCACTGCGCACACAGCAGATCATCGCCTATGAGACAGGCGTTGCGAATGTGATCGATCCGCTCGGCGGTTCGTACTACGTCGAAAAGCTGACCAACGAGATGGAACAGGCAGCTGAACGCTACTTCGAGCGTATCGCCGAATTCGGCGGCGTGATTCCCGCGATCCACGCCGGATTCTTTCAAAAGGAGATTGCCGACGCGTCGTACCGCTACCAGCGCGAGATCGAAAACGGCGAGCGCATCATCGTAGGCGTAAACGACTTCGTGCAAGAGGAAGCAGAACAAATCGCCTTACTCAAGATCGATCGAGCGGTAGAACTCGAACAATGCCGCCGCGTCCAAGAATTTCGAGCCAGTCGCGACGCAGCGACGACGCAGCGGGCGCTCGATAGGCTCGCGGAGGCAGCACGCACCGACGAGAATCTCATGCCCCACTACCTCGACTGCGTTCGCAGCAAAGCCACTCTCGGAGAGATTTCAGAGGCGCTCGTGCCTGTCTTCGGCCGCTATCGGGAGCCCGCGGTGATCTAGGGATGGCAAGACCCATTCGCATTCTCGTCGCCAAAGCCGGCCTTGATGGTCACGACCGTGGTGCCAAAGTAATCGCTCGTGCGCTGCGTGATGCCGGTTTCGAAGTGATTTACACCGGTTTGCATCAAACGCCAGAACAAGTTGTCGAGGCCGCGATTCAAGAGGACGTTGACGGCATCGGTCTCTCGGTGCTTTCTGGTGCGCACATGACGCTGTTCCCGCGCATTAAAGAGTTGCTGCAAAAAGAACGCGCTGAAGATATCGTGCTCTTTGGCGGCGGAACGATTCCAACCGAAGATGTAAAACCGTTGTTGGAAGCGGGTGTTGCCGGTGTCTTTACTCCGGGAACGCCAATGGCTACAATTGTTGACTTCGTCCGTCGCGAGTGCGGCAAAAGGGTGGGGGCCTAGAGGGCGATTTGAAGTCAGTCGTTCGCGTGCGTTTCGCGCCGAGCCCGACCGGTTATCTCCACGTCGGCAGTGCGAGAACCGCACTCTTCAATTGGCTCTTCGCCCGCCATCACGGCGGGCGATTCGTCTTGCGCGTCGAGGACACCGACGTGACGCGCAACCGCCCACAATACATGCAGGCGATTTATGCGGGACTGCATTGGCTAGGGCTTGATTGGGATGAAGGCCCGGATCGCGGTGGCCCCTATGCGCCATACTTGCAAAGTCAGCGCATTGAGGGACACATTGATGTCGCAAAGCGATTGCTTTCTCGCGGTCACGCCTACGAATGCTTCTGTTCGCAGCGTCAGGTTGACGATGACGAAAACGATGACGATGAGTCTGGCGAAGAGCGCGTCTCACGGTCGAACTCGTTCGATCGCCAGTCTGGTTGTCGCTGCGCTAGCTTCACACAAGACGAGAGAGCAAATGCCCGTGCCCAGCGTCAACCCGCGATTCGATTTAAGGTTCCACCTGGTCGCGACTTTGTCGTCGATGATCTAATTCGCGGCAAAGTTACGTTTCCAGGCGAAACGGTAGAAGATTTTGTGTTGGTCACAAGCGACGGGCGAGCGCTGTACAATCTCGCTGCCGCCGTTGACGATCACGAAATGGCCATTACCCACGTCATTCGCGGCGAAGAACATCTTGCCAATACTCCTAAACAGCAATTGATTTATGAAGCTATGGGGTGGCAGGTGCCACGTTTTGCGCACATCCCAATCATTCTCAATGCGCAGCGGCGCAAGCTAAGCAAACGCGACGGCGCGACGTCACTCAACGAATACGAGGCGATGGGCTATGTACCCGATGCCGTTGTCAACTTTCTTGCGCTCTTAGGATGGTCACCTGGCGACAATCGCGAGCTGCTTAACCGAGACGAGCTGATCGAAGCATTTGATCTTGATGGCGTCGTGAAACATCCGGCAATTTTTGATACAAGCAAACTAGGGTGGATGAACAAGGAATACATCAAGAAGATGTCGCCCACAGCACTTGCGACGCGCGTGGCCGAATTGAT
This sequence comes from Candidatus Eremiobacteraceae bacterium, assembly GCA_051986115.1. Lineage (GTDB taxonomy): Bacteria > Vulcanimicrobiota > Vulcanimicrobiia > Eremiobacterales > Eremiobacteraceae > JAFANK01. Next base: position 1,049 of record JBPYDX010000234.1, on the reverse strand, counting down.
GGGAAAAACTTCCGACCGCGAGTACCTTGAACGCGTCGCGACACTGTTTCACGATCGCGTGCGAACGGTCGTCGACGTGCTCGAGCTAGGCTCGTACTTTTTTAGCGACGGTTTGGTTGAGCCCACTGAAGATGCGCTCGCAAAACACTGCGCTAAACCTGAAACGATAACGCATTTACGTGACGTGCGGGCCGCGCTGGGCGCGCTTACTATTTTTGATGCCGCTTCCCTCGAACGTGTGATACGCGAGCTTGCAGCGAGCAAAGGGCTCAAGGCGTCCGACTACATCCATCCGCTGCGAGTAGCAGTCACAGGTCAGTCGGTCAGTCCGGGCATTTTCGAAGTGTGTGCGATTTTAGGTCGCGAGCGAGTGCTTGTGCGCACAGATGCGCTCATTCGCTTGCTCGAGGCAGGCACTCAAGCCCACGCAAAGGCGATTCGCTGATGGCCGTGCACGCCATCGTTCTTGCGGCTGGTAAAGGCACGCGAATGAAAAGCCGGCGCCCCAAAGTGTTGCACGAAATTTGTGGCTCCAGTTTGCTTTCGCACGTGCTGCGAACTTTGCAGGCTTGCGAGATCGGCGACGTTCGAGTTGTCGTCAGCCCGGAGTTGCGCGAACATGTTGAAGCACTAGGAGTGCGTGCCGTGGTGCAAGAGCCGCAGGCCGGCACGGGGCATGCAGTGCAACAAGCGCTGCGCGATCTTCCCGTCGGCAACGAGGCAACGCTGGTCGTGAGTGCCGACATGCCGCTGGTTCCCGCCTCACTGTTGCGCGCAGTCATTGAAGCACGCTCTAAAAGCAAGGCCGTGCTTGCAATGGTTACCGCTCGTGTACCGTTGCCATCTTTTTTCGGGCGAATCATTCGCTCCGAGGGCCTGGTCAAGGGCATAGTTGAAGAGCGCGACGCTACACCTGAGCAGCTTGCTCTTGACGAAGTGAATGCCGGCATTTACTGCTTCGATCAAGCAGCACTGCGCCAAGTGATCGGTGGACTGTCATCAAACAACGCGCAAGGCGAGCTTTATCTAACCGATTGTATCGCCGCATT
>JBPYDX010000233.1:0-4134 GCA_051986115.1 Candidatus Eremiobacteraceae bacterium | reverse complement strand
CATTGAGCCACCAATTTGAGTACTGGACAGTAACGCCATCCAGATGGTCGATCGCGGCTCCCCGCTGTGCGTAAAAAGATTCCACTTCGTGCAACGAGGCGGCCGCATCACGGACCTGCGAATTGATCTCACCCGACCGAAAACGAGTATCGATAGGCGCAATGGTTTGGCTGACTGTCTTGCCGGCGCGGCTGAAAAGCTCTAAGCAGTGCATGAGCGCGATCATGCCGGAATCGGCAAACCAATTCTCTCGGAAATAATAGTGACCCGAGTGCTCGCCGCCAAAGGGGATGTTCTGCTCGCGCATGATCGGCTTGATGATCGAGTGCCCAACCGGCGAGCGCACCGGAATGCCGCCCGCGCGGCTTATCGCTTCGGGGACGCTGCGACTGCAGATAAGATTGTAGAGAATCTTCGAACCGGGAAAGCGTTGCAGCGTGTTGAGTCCGATGATGGCGGTTAGGATGCCACCGTCAACCAAGCCGCCGCGCTCATCGACGATAAACAGGCGGTCCGCATCACCATCAAACGTTGCGCCAAGGTCGCAGTTGTGCTCGCGCACGGCCGCTTGAAGCTGGACTTTATTTGCCGGATCCATTGGGTTTGCCGGATGATTTGGAAACGAGCCATCGAGCTCAAAGAACAGCGGCACAACTTCACATGGTAAACCTTTAAAGACTTGCGGGGTGGTCAAGCCGGCCATGCCATTGGCTGCATCAATCGCAATTTTAAATGGCTTGATGGAGCTTGGGTCGATCATAGAAAGACAATGCTGGGCGAAGTCGGCGAGAATGTCTCGTTGGGTTATGGCTCCGCAACGGCTGGCGACTGGGATGTTGCCTGTAATGATGCGATCGCGCATCGCTCCCAGGCCCGTCTCAAGCGATACCGCCTCAGCGTGCTTGCGGCAAAATTTGAGTCCGTTATAGTTGGCCGGGTTATGCGACGCCGTGATCATAACGCCGCCATCAAAACCGAATTTGCCGACCGCAAAGTAGAGAGCGTCGGTCGAGACAAGACCAATCTCGGTGACATCTGCTCCTTGTTCGGTTGCGCCCTTGGCGAGCGCCGCAAACAGATCTCGACCTGATTCTCGCATGTCGCGGCCGATGACAATTGAGTTTAGGTTAAATTCCGCAACAAACGCGCGGCCGACCTGATAGACTAGCGCCTGCGTCAACTCGTCAGGGACAATGCCCCGGATGTCGTACCGTTTGAAAAGCTGCGTGAGTGCGTCTGCGGTCAGTTCAGGCATTCTTATGACTCAAGCGTCAGGCGGCCGCGTCCTGTATCGCAATCACCCATACCATAGTAAATATCAAAGACGCGATCGCCAATGTCTGGTCGCGGGTCGATGCCGCTCGGAAAAACGACATGCCCTACCTTGCCGTAAATTTCGTCGTGTAATTCTGGCACAAACAGCGGCATCGGTGAGCGATAGAGAATGTGATCAAGGCGCTCGGCGCTGTGAATAACGATTCCAGCCGAATACTGCAGCGTCGGTGACCCATTGCCGGCGCTCAACTGATCCACGCCGTGAATTATGCCAAGCCAGCCCTCGCGAATGCGCACCGGTGGAGTGCCTGCGCCAACCTTAATTGAGCCCCAGTTCGCTACCGGCAATACGAGCTCGTGCGTTTCGATGACTTCGCACAGCTTGGTGATATCAGCGCGTACAGCCTCAAGCGAGACGTAGCCGATGGCAATAGTTTCGCGTTGCCCCGACCGCTTGACGATCTCAACAGCAGTCTTTTTGCTTTCACGCCACAGCGCCCATTGCGTTGGGCGATGGTAAAACGCGAGTGCCGGTACACCTTTTGGCGAAATCACCGGCTCGGGGAAAAAAGCTGCATCTTTGTCTGCGAAGCGGTCGCCGCTGTGTTTGAACATCACAAGCCCCAAACGCGTCCACGACAAGCCGTCGCTCGATATCGCGAGAGCGACCTCGGGGCCACGCGGACCGAAAGCCACATATGCCATCACGTAGCGATCGAGCTCTGCAATGTACGTCACGCGAGGATCTTCGCAGCCGTGGCCGTCTGATTCATGACGAAGTTCGTACGAGGCTCGTGGCTCCAGCACGTTAGCGCCTCGATCGAGGGCAATTTTGTTGTCGGAAAGCTCCATCACTCGAAAAGACCCGATGCTTGAAACATTCCCGGGTGCAACGATGCGCGGATACAGCTGTAAACTGCCGTCACGCAGTCGCGTGCATGCGGGATTAAGAACCGCCTCGGTCCCGTCGCCCAGATCGCGTGGGCGTAAAACGATATCTAGCCGGCGAAACTGCGCGGTAAAATCGGCAATCGCCATATCAGAAGGCTAGCGCCATGCGGTTGCTTTCCAGATCGAGCAGGATGCGCTTGCGCCGTAAACCGCCGCCGTAGCCAACCAGACTCCCATCTGCTCCAATAACTCGATGACAGGGAACGATGATAGCGATCGGGTTCGCGCCATTTGCAAATCCAACCGCGCGTGCTGCGCTTAGATCGCCAAGCTCAGTTGCTAGTTGACCGTAAGACCTCGTTTGCCCGTATGGGATCTCACAAAGCGCTTCCCACACACGGCGATGATATTCGGGCCCCTCGAGTTGCATCGGCACATCGAAATGAGTTCGTTGGCGCGCAAAATATTCGCTTAGCTGAACTTTGACTTGCTTCACAACGTTCGTGCTCGCTTCATCCGAAGGCTCAACCTGACGGTATTCCTTAGCATCACCACGATAAAAACTCAACTGCACGAGCTTGCCCTCGTGGGCGCGTATGAGCAAGGGTCCGACTGGCGAGGCTATAATGGCGAAGGCACTCATGGACCTAGACACTTACACCCGGGTACGCAATCTTCTTGCGATGCGACGCGCGGTCTTGAGATCTTCAACGAACCCAGCAAGTGCCTGGCGGCGCGCAAACTGATCCGGGGCCCTCAAGATAGCCGATGGGTGAATTGTCGCGAGCACCGGAACATTAAGTTTCGAAGGCAAGTGTTCGCCGCGGTGCTGGGTCAGACGAAATTTTGGTCCGAGCAGCGCTTGCGCTGCAGTCGCGCCCAGCGCAACAACGAGGCGTGGCTGAATTTTGTTAAGTTCTGCTTCTAACCATGGCAGGCAAGCAATGACCTCAACGCGCTTTGGTTTGGCGTGAATCCTTCGCTTACCGCGCCACACATACTTAAAGTGCTTTACAACATTGGTCAGATAAACTGTCGCAGGCTCGAGACGGGCTTGGTTCATTGCGCGGTGTAACAGTTTCCCCGCGGGTCCAACAAACGGATGGCCTTCCTTATCCTCGACATCGCCAGGCTCCTCACCAACCAACATGATGTTTGCGCCAGCAGCACCTTCGCCAAACACGGTTTGCGTGGCGGTTTTGTACAGCTCACATCCGCGGCAAGCGGCAGCAGCTTTGCGCAGCGCGCGTAGTGAGTTGGAGCGGGGCAAGAAGTCGCGTGCTGATCGTTTTTTCATTGACCAGCGCGCATTGCACTCGCCCATGCGTCGAGTCCGTCGGTCAGCGTTGTGGCGAGCGTCTCTTGAAACGCTGGACTGCGCAAATCCATTTCTTCAGGCGGCCACATAATGAAAGCAGATTCTGTCAGCACGGCTGGTTCTTCTGTTGCTCGAGTGAGCGCAAGATTATCGTAGAACAAGCCGTAGTCCGGAAGCGTCGTATGCACGGCGTATGCGCTATGAATCGCTCGTGCGAGCGCCAGACTTTGGGGCTGGAAATAATACACGGAGTACCCATGGTGTGCAAACGGGTCGACGCCGTCAGGTAAGGCGTTGTTGTGGATGCTCACAAGCACATCGGCTCGTAGGTTCGCAGCCAGATCCGTGCGATCGTACAATCCGACCGGCACGTTTGCACTGCGCGTTAGGACCGCGCGTGCGCCACGACGCGCGAGCTGCGCAGCAAAACGCTGCGCAATCTGCAAGTTGACGTCACGCTCTTGGGTTCCCAGTGGACCGATCGAACCGCTGTCTGGAGAATGGCCCGGATCGATAACGATCAGCAACCCTTTGAGAGCGGACGCTGGCGCCGGGGCAAAGTGCGGCGGCTTTTTGATCGTTAACTCGAGGACATTGCCATTCCAGCGCGCATGATAGCCCCACAGCTCGTGCTGCCGCAGGCCGATGTC
>JBPYDX010000232.1:0-2387 GCA_051986115.1 Candidatus Eremiobacteraceae bacterium | reverse complement strand
TTGGGCAGCACCGTCAAGGTGAAAAACGTCACCACCGGCAGCGAGAACGAGTATACGATCGTAGGCAGCGCCGAAAGCGATCCGCTGAACAACAAAATTTCCAACGAATCCCCGATCGGGAGAGCCGTCATCGGCGCGCGACCGGGGCAAACAGTCGTGGCCACAACGCCTTCGGGCGAAATGCAACTTCGCGTTATCAGTATTCGCGCCAATCGCAGAGGCAGTTCTAAAGCAAAAAGCAAGTGAGCGAAAGCGGCGACACAGGCGCCACCGAGGCTCAACTCATTGCGGCGCGGCGCGCCAAACTTGAGGCGCTGCGCAGCACCGGCAACAACCCGTTCTCCATCACGAAGTTCGAGCGCACTCATCAGATCGTTGATGCGCGGGTTGCGTTTGATCGCCTAGCCGTCGGCGAACACGACAGCGCAAAAGTTGCCCTGGCTGGCCGTTTGCAGCCGATTCGCCGCATGAGCAAAAAGAGCGCCTTTGCCGACATTGCCGATCAGACCGGTCGCATCCAACTTTATTTTCAGGTTGCAACGATGGGCGACGGCTTTGCCATCGTCGACCTGCTCGACCGCGGCGATCTCATCGGCGTGCATGGCTCTCCATTTCGAACCAAGGCGGGCGAGTTGACCATCGCCGTCGACGATGCAGTGATACTCTCGAAATCACTGCGCCCACTGCCGGAAAAATGGCACGGTCTGGTCGATCCGGAGGCACGTTACCGGCATCGCTATCTTGATTTAATGGTCAACCGTCCGGTGCTTGATAGCATGCTGACGCGCAGCCGCATCATCGCGGCTTTGCGACAACTGTTACATGAACGCGGTTTTAGCGAAGTCGAGACACCGACACTGTTGACGTTGGCAGGTGGCGCCAATGCGCGTCCATTCGTAACGCATTCCCACGCGCTGAACATTCCGCTGCAACTGCGCATCGCGACGGAGCTGAACCTCAAACGTTGCATCGTGGGCGGAATCGAAAAGGTTTTTGAGATCGGAAGAACCTTTCGCAACGAAGGCATCGATCGCACGCATAGCCCTGAGTTCACCATGCTGGAGCTGTACCAGGCTTACACCGATATGGAGGGCATCTTAGACTTGTGCCAGAGCATGGTGACGGTTGCAGCCGATGCCGCCGACGTCGGCGAGAAGCATGAGTACGCGGGGAACGAGATTTCCTTTGCGACGCCATTCGCGCGCATGACATATCTCAATGCTATGCAAAAGTGGGGCGGACTGTCGCGTGACGTGCTACTTGTCGAGTCTAAAGCGCGCAAAGCTGCTGCCAATCTCAAAGTGCCGATTGAAGCGGGGTCAAGTCACGGTCACGTCATCGACAAGCTCTTTGAGGCAGTCGCAGAACCACATCTGGTTAACCCGACCTTCATTACCGATCATCCCGTGCTGCTGTCACCGCTTGCCAAACGGCGACCCGACGATCCAGAGTTGGTCGAACGCTTCGAATTGTTCATTGCAAATATGGAAATCGCCAACGCGTTTTCCGAGCTCAACGATCCCGACGATCAGCGCGAACGTTTTATGCAACAAGCACGCGAGCGAGCAGCCGGTGATCCCGAAGCGCCGGAGCCAGACTGGGATTATGTGCATGCGCTTGAGTACGGTATGCCGCCAACCGGTGGCATTGGGGTGGGGCTGGACCGGCTTATTATGATCTTGGCGAACTTAGATTCTATCCGGGACTCGCTGCTTTTCCCGTTACAAAAGCCCGAATAGTCAGATCGAGCGAACCGAAATATCGCCGCTGATGGTGTGAATGTCGATGGGGGCGTGCGGCTGCAGCGGGAGGTCACTGGAAATGTCACCACTGGTGGTACTTGCGCTCACCGTCAGGCCTTGGCCATGAACGACGGTCATTGAGATGTCGCCCGACGTCGAATCGATGCGCGCAACTCCACTATACGACCTCACGGTGATGTCTCCGCTGATAGTCTTGAGGATTGCCTTTCCTGCAAACTCGTAGACACCAAGGTCGCCGCTGGCGGATTTTACGCTGATGTCGCCGCTGGCTTTGTTGACGACGATGCTCCCGCTCTCGCTCGTCGCCGACAGAGCGCCATGAACCTCTGTCAATTCCAAGTCACCGCTTTCGCTCGAAGCGGCAACTTGGTTAGCGTTTTTAATCGACACGCTTCCGGAAGCGCTCTGCGCGCTGACGGGGCCAACTGGTCCGCTAACATCAATATCAGCACTGGCGCTGCGTAATGCCAAATGCGCATCGTGAGGCACGTGGACCACGTAATCAACTTGCGCTCCAGTGCACCCACGTTCTTGTCCTAAATGCGTCAGCCAGGAGAACACATTGCCGGACTGTTGCGGAAAAATGGTGCTGACGGTCACGACGTCAGGCCGCGAGACTATATC
>JBPYDX010000231.1:0-3068 GCA_051986115.1 Candidatus Eremiobacteraceae bacterium | reverse complement strand
CGATCCCTCAGCTTGAGCTGCAAGTCGATCGCGACAAGGCCGAATCACTGGGCGTCAGCGTCAGCGATGTCTTCAAGCAGCTGCAAGCGATGCTGGGCGGCCTTGTCGTGACCGATTTCACGCTCTTCAACCGAACATGGGACGTTATGGTGCAAGCTGAGCCAGAGTTTCGCGCAAACGCAGGGAGCATCTCGCAGATCTATGTGCGCAACAACACTGGTCAAATGGTTCCGATGAGGGCACTCACCAAAGTGAGTCCGGGCCTCGGTACCGATTTCATTCAACGTTTCAATACAAATCGCGAAATTGAAATATTCGGACAGAATGCGCCGGGCTACAGCAGCGGTCAGGCCATCGCAGCGATGCAAGACGTTGCTAAGAAAACGCTGCCTACCGGTTTTGGCTTTGGTTGGTCAGGCACGGCATACCAAGAAGTCGCGGTCGGCAATACGCAGATGATCATTTTTGCCCTGTCTGTTGTGCTCGTCGTCTTGGCGCTGGCTGCTCAGTACGAGAGCTGGCTGATGCCGCTGGCTGTCATCATGGGAGTGCCCATCGGCGTGTTCGGCTCGTTCTTGTCAGTGTGGTTGTGGCGGCTTGATAACAACGTCTACGTGCAGATCGCTTTGATCATGCTCATAGGCCTTGCGGCAAAGAATGCGATCCTCATTGTAGAGTTCGCGCGCGAGAGACGCGCGCACGGCGCGTCGATTAGGGAGGCGGCGGTCGAGGCTGCACGGCTGCGTTTCCGCCCGATCCTCATGACATCGTTTGCGTTCATCATCGGCGTCGTTCCGCTCATGCTTGCCAAAGGTGCGGGCGCCGCCTCACGGCAGTCGCTGGGCTCGACGGTCTTCGCCGGCATGCTTGCGGCTACGCTCCTTGGTGTTTTCTTTACACCCAGCTTGTACGAGATGTGGCAAACACTCATCGAGCGCGGCAAGAAGAAGCCGGCACAGGAGCCTGAGGTGACACCTCCGCCGTTCGAAAAGCGGGTCAAAGAGCCGGTATGAGGCTCCTCATCGTGCTGTGCGCGATTGTGCAGATAGCGGCATCGTGCGTTCCGCAAACTTCGAAAGCTCCGCCGGATGCCCAGCTTCCCAACGCATATCGCGGGGAAGCAACAACCCAAACGTCGCTCGGTGACGTTCCATGGCACCAGCTTTATAACGACCCGGTGCTGCAAGATCTCATCCAGCGAGCACTGGTAAAGAACTACAGCGTGGAACTGGCCTACACCAATATTCTCCAGGCTGAAGCGAGTCTCGGGATCGCCGCTTCAAATGAGGCCGTGTTTGTCAACGGGATCATCCAGGCGCCATATCAGGCAACGACCGGAAGCAAGAATCCTACATTACCATCATCGGTGTTCACGCCTGCGGCCGGCATTGAAGCGACATATCAGGTCGATCTCTTTGGCAAACTCGCGTCAGCTACAGGCGTATCGCGCGATCAGTTGCTCTCGACCGAATCGGCTAAAAATACGGTCTTAGCGACGGTGATCGCAGACGTTGCAACTGCGTACTTTCAGTTGCGGGAACTCGATGACGTTCTCGCCTTTACACAGCGAGCAGTAGTCGATCGCCAACAAGCACTGCAATTGGCGCGAGTTCGGGTTGAGGGCGGCTATTCGTCGATGCAAGATCAACGCCAAGCCGAGCAGTCTTTGTACGAAGTAACGCAAAATGTACCAGCGCTGCGCGAGAGCATCGCTCAAACCGAAAACGCGCTCTCAGTACTCACTGGCGACTATCCACACGCTATTAAGCGCGGATTGCCACTCACCGCGCAAGTGCAAATGCCGTCCGTGCCCCAGACCGGCGTAGCCAGCGCGTTGCTGCAACGGCGCCCAGACATCCAAGAGAGTGAATATGCGATTGCGGCTGCCGGCGGCAACGTGGACGTGGCGCGCAAACTGCTCTATCCCTCGCTTACCTTAGGCGCGGGGGCGGCAGTTGGTTGGCAAAATGAAACCGGTGCCTTCACAAACTTGCCTCCATCACTTTCGGCGCTTTCAAAGGTAGACGGCGTATTTTACGGGCCGTTGGGATTGTTTTCAATTCTTCCACAGCTACTCCAGCCAATCTTCAACGGCGGACAGATTCGATCGCAGATACACCTCACTGAGGCTCAACAGCAGGCTGCGGCAATTTCCTATTTGCAAACCGTGCATCGCGCCTTTGAAGAAGTTTCTGATAACGTTGTTGCCTACGACGAATCGGGGTTACGCACCGTGCAGTTGCGGCACTATCTCGACTCCTCGCTCGATTCGGTGCGCTTGGCCCAGGAACGCTATGACAATGGCTACACTTCCTATCTCGAAGTACTTGATGCTCAAACGCGCGCGTATGACGCACAGATAGATGTCTCACAGGGTGAGCTGAACCAACGCCTCGCTCTCGTCCGATTGTATCTCGCTCTCGGCGGAGGCTGGCAAGGGGTTCAATGAGACCAACTAATGACAACGAGAGGTACGTATGGATTGGATAGTCGCGACTCTGCAAAAGTATCCTGAAATCGCAGTCTTCCTGTCTCTTGGTGTTGGTTATTGGGTAGGAGCGTGGAAATTCAAAGGATTCGGCCTTGGCTCTGTGACCGCCACGCTGCTTGCGGCGATCGGGATTGGGCAGCTTGGGATCACTGTCTCGAATGACCTTAAATCGTTCGCGTTCCTCATGTTCCTTTTTGCCATCGGCTATGGTGTCGGGCCGCAATTCGTGCGTGGCATCGCAAAAGATGGCGTGCCGCAAGCAATCTTTGCGGTTATCGAATGCGTTTTGTGTTTGGCTGCTTGCTGGGGAGTTGCAAAACTTGCCGGTTTCAATCCCGGATCTGCGGCAGGCTTGTTTGCCGGGTCGCAGACCATTTCAGCATCCATGGGACTTGCCACAAACGCCATCAACGACCTGGGGCTTTCACCGGATCAAACAAAGCCCATGCTCGACATCATGCCGACGGCCTATGCCGTCACCTATATCTTTGGCACGGTCGGATCTGCGGTCGTTATCGCCATGCTAGGTCCAGTTCTGCTGGGCTACGATCTCAAGAAGTCTTGTAAAGAATACGAA
>JBPYDX010000230.1:0-11081 GCA_051986115.1 Candidatus Eremiobacteraceae bacterium | reverse complement strand
CGCAGCGTGCTTGTTGTGCTTGACTCCAACCACACCCACGAGCACGTCTTGGCGGAGCTGGAAGCGTACTCGCCGCTGGTCCGAGCCGGTGGTTACCTGGTCGTGCTCGACACAATCATAGAACGTCTCCCGCAGGCGACAATTGGCGAGCGCCCCTGGGGCAAAGGCAACAATCCTATGACAGCCGTTGAAGCATTTCTCAAACACAACGAGCGCTTCGTCATTGACGCGCAGCGCGAAGCAAAACTGCTCATCTCCGTTGCGCCTCGCGGATATCTTCGCTGCATACGCGATTGAACGGTACCGTCACCACCATCATCCCGACGTTCCGGCGTCCGCAGCTCTTACGCCGGGCAATTAGAAGCGCGCTAGCACAAGAGTATGGTGACGTTAAAGTGTGCGTTTATGACAACGCTTCGGGCGATGAGACCGCGGCGGTGGTTGCCGCGATTGCTGCTGTTGACGAGCGCGTTACATACTATTGCCAAGAACGTCATCTCGACGTCACAGAAAATTTTCTTTATGGGATGGAGCGCGTCGCAACGCCCTACTTTTCATTCTTATCCGATGATGACGTTCTCTTTCCAAAATTTTACGCTACCGCCGTTGACAAGCTCGCGCAACACCCGGACGCTTTGTTCGCGGCGGGTTCGGTGATCGAGTTCGATCAGACCGGTAGCGTGCGGTACGCACCGCTGGCTTTGTGGGATCGCGACGGGCGCTTTAGCCCTCCCGAGGGCTTTTTCGCCATGCTCGACAACCGCCACCCGACCTGGACTGGAATTGTCTTCCGACGTGAGGCCATTGCGCGGGCCGGTAAGCTTGATCCGCAAGTGGGAGGCCCGATTGATTTGGACTATGAACTTCGGATTGCCGCGCGCTATCCGTACGTCATCTTCTACGAACCGAGTGCAGGTTATGTAGTCCATGGCGACAGCGTTTCGGCCGGCGAAAACGCAAACGTGATTGCCGGCTACCAGCGCATCGACCAAAAACTCCGTGCCGACGGCGCCCTTGACGCCAGTTTGCGCGCCCGCATTCACGAAAGCTTGCAGCATCAAATGCAACGAAAACTTCATGAGATTGCATTCAAAGCAGTTGCGTCAGGTAATCAAGACGACGCGCACGCCGCCGCCGGTCTGTTGCGTACAAGTTTTGGCGACCCGATAACCGCGCTTGGCGTCGAGCTCGCTGCCATCGCTTCGGGTAGCTTGATGCCGCTGCGCAAGCTCTTTGCGACGCTCGAACTGACGCGGCTGCGCCGCCGCGCTGCAGTGGCTCGCGACCGTTTGCGCGCAAGTACCGGCGACGATGGCTCAGCTTACGCGCGCTTTTTGCAAATCGAAGGGGGCGACGGCACGCAATGAAGCTCTATATCCTCGGCGCCGAAGGCCAAATGGGTTGTGCTCTTGCGCAAGCAACGGCCGAGCGCGGATTGGATGCAAAACTTTATGGGCGTGAGGACTGCAACGTTCGCAGCGAGCAATCGGTGCGCGCCGCGCTCGTGGATGCGCATGCCGGCGATATTGTGTTCAACGCCGCGGCGAGACTAGGAACGCAGCAAGCTGAAACTGATCCATTGCCGCAGCTCAAAACGAATGTGCGCGGCGCTCTGATGGCCGCTCGCATCGCCCGAGACCTCGGTGCGGCCATCGTTCACTTTTCGACCGACTATGTTTTTGATGGCAGCAAGAATGGGCCGTACGTCGAGAGCGATCGGCCCAACCCGATAAACATGTACGGCGCCCTCAAGTTAGCAAGTGAGCTCCTCGTACGTCGCGCAAACCCCGCGCACTACGTTGTGCGTGTCGCGAGCGTCTTTGGGAGGGCCAAACATTCGAGCAAAGGGTTGAATTTTGTTGAGAAGATGTTAGACCTCGCGCGCACGCAGTCGACCGTCGCAGTTGACGAAGTCCTCGTCATGTCGCCAACCTATGCGCTTGACGCTGCCAATGCGACACTGGACCTTATCACCAAGGACGCATCCTACAACACTTACCATGCTGCCAACAGCGGCTCATGTTCGTGGTATGAGTTCACGCAAGCGATCTTCGAACTGAGCGGCATCAAGTGCCAAGTAGTACCGCGAGAAGGCTCAGGCGATTCGGTGCAACGCCCCGCAAACTCGAGCTTAGCGACGCAAAAACTCTCAGGCCTCGGCATCCACATGCGCCCGTGGCGCGATGCGCTGGCCGCTTATTTGCAATCGATCTAAGAGGGAATTTTTGTAGAGCTTTGCTCGGGAAGCAGCGCCTTTGTTGACGCCACTGGTTCCCAAACCTGAAACCCTTTGACTTTTGCCTGCGAGCGGTACGCGCCTTGGGCTTTCATCCGGCAGTACAGTTCAAGCGCAGCCGTTCCCACAGTCCAATGAATGTGGCGCCAATTTTGCAAGGCGTATGGGACGGCGACGCGCAGCAGCGGCGTGGCGCGCATTGTTGAAACCGGCACGTTGTGATCGCGCATGATTTGCAGATTGCCCACGATGCAATGCATTCGTTGCGAGATAAAATCGTGTAGGTTTTCGGGACCCTTGTTGTAGATGATTGCGCCAGGCGCATACACGATCTTGTAGCCGACGGATCGCACCACTTGATGCACCATCAACTCATCGCAAACGGTGCCCGGGTTGACGCGGCGAAAGACATTGCGAAACGCTATGAGCTCGCCCATTTTTGGATCGTGCATCGAGATCTCATGGTGCAATGCCCACATGAGCTGCGTTGCGTAGCCGAAAAAGGTATCTGGATTGTCAAGCGGTACCGAATGAGCGCCGACCATCCCGACTTCGGGATCGTCAAACGGTGCCAGCAGACGTTCGATCGCGTCGGGGCCGAAAATGAGATCGGCACTCGACACCATGATGATTTCTTGTTGTGCCGTTAGGAGAAATTTGTTGATGGCGGCAATTTTGCCGCCGCGGTGCGGTTCGGCGATGAGAGAAATCCGGGAATCGCGACGGCTATAGTCTTCGACGATCTGGCAGGTGCGGTCGGTACAGCCACTCGCAACAACAACAATTTGTGCGATGCGACCGTTGGCACTTTGGCCCAAGACGCTGTCGAGCAAACGCCCGATGTTGCGTTCTTCATTGTAAGCCATGATGCCAAGGGCAGCGGTGTCAGACATGCTCTCTCTTAATCATCGGCGCGGGCGAGTTCTTCAATAATACACTCGCAGGGCTGCCGGTGCAATTTCCGATACCTCGAAAGAGATGGTGACGCGAGCGCAATGCACCCGCTAGATACAGCTCCTTTCGGCATTCGAGCCTTGGCCGGGGTCGCAGCGGGCGGCTTAACATGGATCATTGCAGCAGATCTCGGTGGAGCAGTCGTCAAGATTGTCGCTCGGCAGCTTCGGGGGCCGCAGCTTTTTGGGGCCGCACTGGGCTATGCGCTTATCGGTCTAGCTGTGGGTGTAGCGGCTGCGCTGCACGCCCTCACGCCGTGGGTAATAGGCATTTGTGCGCTGGTTATCATTGTGTTGCGCGCTCGAGAGTATGTGCACGCTATAGCGCATTTGCCCGTTTGGGTTCACGAGCGTCAGCAGCGCTGGAGGTCCTTGGATCTCATCTCAAAATTTGCATGGGTGGTTGCAACCGTTGCGTTGCTCATCGCATTATGTGCTGCAGCGTTACCCGCTGTATGGTGGGATCCCATCGCCTACCATCTGCCAATCGTCGCTCTTGCTCTCGCACACCACACCTTGGCCTTTGATCCTGGAATTCCGCAAACCGGCTTTCCGCTTTTGGCAGAGTCCGCCGCACTTCCAGCCTACGCGTTAGCCGGCAGTGCGGGAGCAGCTATGGCCACACTTGGCAGCGGCATCGTTCTTGCACTTGTCTGTGGCGAACTCGCGGAGTCGTTCGCATCAGGTGCGCGCGCGCTAGCAACCGCACTCGTTGCAACTTCGGCACTCCTGCTCTGGCTTGCGCCGTCATTTTACATCGACGTACCGTTCGCACTGTTTGCGGTCGCCGCTCTTGCGGTCCCAATGCTCGCCGCAAGAGATAACACCCCATTACTAGGGTCGCTCAGTGGAGCGTTTGCGGGCGCAGCGGCTGCCACTAAATATCCCGGGCTCTTTGTTGCTGTTATTGCAGCGGTGGTGGCGCTTATCTATCTTCCGCGGCGTGCCGTCGCGCTTGCGAGCTTCGCGGGAGGCTTGCTCGTCGTCGGCTTGGGCTGGTACGCGCGCACGTACGTGCTGACGGGCGATCCGCTATATCCTTTTCTTGGGGCGATGCTTGCTTCAATGCGCGCGCAGCACGGCGGCGTACATAACAACGTCGTGCAAACGTTTCACGCAGCGTCGCCTCATTTTTGTGGTGGCGGTATCGCCCCCGTTGACCTCATCTTACTCCCTTGGCGCATGCTCGTCGATCCAAGAATGTTTTGCGGCGATCCCGGTTACGCGCTGCGACTGGGCATCGTTGTCGTCATTGCCGCCTTGTTCATTTTTGGGCGCCTGCGAGCCATGATCGCGATAATTGCGGTCCTCTCTATCTTTTGGTTCTACACAGCGCAGCAGTGGCGGTTTCTTGTTGACGCGCTGGCGCTATTTGCTGTGGTTGTCGCAGCGGGCGCCACGCTCATTCGCAGTCAAGCGCGCGTGCTCGTTGGCGCGGTCCTCATCGTGCTGTGTTTGGTCGGGGCGTTGACGCAAGTGTTCCCTTGGACGATTGCGGATGCTTCGAATAGTCTTGTCCCCGCATATCGATACATGCTGGGTCGCGAAACAGGTACCGATTACTTGCGTCACCGCCTCGAATCATTCGCAGCGGCGCAGTGGCTTGCGAACCACGACAAAGACGCTAAAATTTTCGCGCTCGACGATGTTCGCGATTATTATTTTGGTGCCAACGTTATGTGGGGCAACTCGCCGTACCCAGGCGGCTGGAGGCTGGATTGGAGCGCGCCGCCGGCCCAGCGCTACGTCGACTTAGAGAACAAGGGCTTCAACTACATGGTTGTCAATGCCAACCCGGCGTATCTTAACCGAACCGTCGTCGATGTTGACTGGCCGGCGTTAGCTGATGACGTGAAGTCCGGCGAGCTGAAAACCGTGTTCGCACAAAATGATGTGATCGTCTACCAACTCCCACACGCGCACGGTCGATAGGGCTTTGGGAAATAGGATGATGCCGCTACTCGCAGAAGCGGCGTCGCATGCCCGTACAACTGAGTAGTAGGCAGATACGCCAGAAGCTGAATCTTATCGCGGGCGTCGCTGTGTTGGTTTTCAACGTGAGTGCGACAACAGCGTACGCCGACAACAACGCGACGATTCGGGGATTCACGCCCTCTATGGCGGCCCAAGAACGCGAGTACGAGCGCGCCGTCAACACCGCACCCAACCCTGCGGCCGCGCTGCGTTACGAACAAGGTGTTGCGCGCGAGGTGCACCGGATGGGGCAGCCTGCAGATTACCGCACAGCGGTCTACGTCCGCGATCGACTCGCTGCCGCGGGTTGGGATGCCAAGATCGTGACATATGTTGTGCCGATTGCCTGGCCAACGGAGCAGCGCTTACAAATTATTGCCCCCGTTTCCCGAGAGGTCGATCTTTACGAACCAGCCGTTGCAGGCGATCCGTGGTCTGCAAAGCACGATGAGATCGGTAAGCCGTACTCGGGATACAGCGCGGATGGCGACGTAACGGGCCAAGTTGTCTACGCCCACCACGGCACGGCAAAAGACTTACTCGAACTCGAGAAGATGGGTGTGAACCTCAAAGGCGCTATCCTCGTCGCTCAGATGGGCGGTGCGGGCTCAATCGATAAAGGCCGCGTTGCTCAAAAATTTGGTGCCAAAGCTCTCCTTATATATGCTGAACCTGGGTGGGATCCATATTTCCCGCCTGCCCGCAACGCAAAGCTTTATCCCCAAGGGCCAGGGCGACCGCTGGGCGCGGCACTTCGTAACACGCTCACGTTGGAGAACCCAGACGGTGATCCGACCGCGATCGGCGTTCCCGTGCCCGGCGCAAAACATAAACCATTTTCAGCACTGAAGACTTCACCAATCCCTGTCATGGTTGTCACCGGGTTGGTCGCGCAAACCTTGGAACGCAATCTTGGAGGTCCCCTGGCTCCGCGTTCGTGGAGCACAAAGTTAGTGACCGCAGTGCACGTAGGTGGCAGCCTCGAGCGCGCACACTTCGTTATCCACAGTCGCCGTTTTTTTGGACCCATATGGAATGTTGTCGCGACAATGAAAGGCGCTGCCGAGCCCAATCAAACCGTGATCGTGGGTGGCCACCGTGATGCGTGGACCTGGGGCACGATTGACCCCGGGAGCGGAACAACCGCGATGCTGCAGATGGCAGCCGATTTTGGAGTGCTGCACAAGCAAGGCTGGCGTCCCTATCGCACCATCGTCATCGCTTCTTGGGATGGCGAAGAGCTCAACAACTTTGGCAGCGGGATCTGGGTAGACGAGTACAAACAAGAATTATTACAAAACTGCTGGGCCTACATCAACACCGACGAAATCGCAATGGGCCCAACATACTTTCCATACGCAACTGATGATCTTACCGGTCTCATGCGCTCGATCGGCGATGTCGCAACGGCTCCCGATGGAAGCACCGTCAATGCATATTGGGGCAAGCAAGATCGTAAGCGCGTAGTATCCCCGCCGGGCACCGGCAGCGACCATGAAAGCTTCGTTTATCATCTCGACATTCCAACTGCCGGGTTAACCTATGGTGGCACATTTGGAACCTATCATAGCGGCTACGAGGATTTGGCCAGTTTGAAAATTTACGACCCGAAGATGAGCTATGCGGATGCAGCCGCGCGCGTGTACAACCTCATGATGTTGCGGCTGGGTGATGCCGTCTATCCGGACATTAGACTTACAGACGATGCGCTCGCTTTGCAACGCCGGCTCAACACGTTCGCAAATGGCCGCGGAGATGAGGCGCGGCGCACGCAGGTGGTGCGCGTCTTGGAGCCTTACATCGCTGCGTTTACGCAGCTGGCACAAAGCGTCGATGGCGCAGTCGATGCATCCTCGGCCTCCGGCAATGCAGAGTCACTCAAAAGCCTAGGTCAGCTCGAATTTAAAATCCGTTCTGCCTTCTACGCCCCAAATGGTCTTGTGGGTGATGCCTGGCAAGGCAGCGTTCTGTATAATTCAGACGATAGTATCTCCACCTTGCCCACGCTTGAGAAAACCCTCGACCCAAAAACTGGCCAAGCGGCACTCGACCAAATTGTCGCTTGCTTTCAAAAGCTTCCGCCCTTACTCGTCGTGTTACGCTAGCGCGCATGAGCCTGCGCGCAATTTTTTTCGATCTCGACGATACGCTATTGGACGACACGATCTCGAGCGAACGCAGCGCGGCGCTAGCGGCAGCCGAGCTCATGCCCGACCAAAACGTAAGACCGCAAGAGCTTGCGGTCGCGTACATGGATGCGGCGATGGACTTCTGGGAGCGTCTCGAACCAGGCGCCCCAAAACCCAAGGAAATACGGCCGACGCTTTGGGCGGCTGCCCTCGCGCGCTTCGGAATCGTCGATGCACCCCTCGCCAAGAGTCTTGCAAAACGCTATGACACTATTCGGATCGAGCGCGTCGAGCTTTTTCCTGAAACGTTGCCCGTGTTGCATCAACTGCATGGCCGCTACAAAATGGCGATCATCACCAACGGCTTTGCAGAAACGCACGAGGCCAAGATCGCGCGTTTGGAGCTCGCACGATTTTTTGACAAAGTCATCTTAGCTGGAGAAATGGAGCTTGCTAAACCCGATCCAGCAGTGTTCCGTCACGCGATGGCAGAGCTCAGCGTGTCGGCGGATGAAAGCGTCATGGTTGGCGATCGCTTCGAGCGCGACGTTGTTGGAGCACATTCGGCCGGAATGCGCGCAATTTGGGTCAACAGCCGCAACGAGACCATGCCATCGAGTGCGCGTCCGCCCGAAGCGACGATTTCGTCTATAGCGCAGCTCCCTGGCGCTCTTACAAAGGTCTGTTAGTAGCGCACACTCGAACCCTTATCTTCCATGCAAAAGTATTGGGACGGTCCCCCAAAAGACCCGTACGCTGCTCCCGTGCTCGCGATCCCGCCGCGCCACGGTTTAGAGCATATTACCATCAAGGGCGCGCGCGAGCACAATCTTAAGAACATCGATCTAACGCTGCCGCGCAATCAGCTAATCGTGATCACGGGTCTATCGGGCTCTGGAAAAAGTTCGCTCGCCTTCGACACGCTTTACGCTGAAGGCCAACGCCGTTACGTCGAGTCGCTGTCGTCCTACGCGCGACAATTTCTCGGCCAAATGGAAAAACCGGATGTCGACTACATTGAAGGCATGTCGCCTGCCATCTCGATCGACCAGAAATCAACCAGCCGGAACCCGCGTTCGACTGTCGGCACCGTCACTGAAATCTACGACTACTTGCGGCTCTTATACGCGCGCATCGGCCATCCGCATTGTCCCAACTGCGGCCGCCCCATCACACCGCAAACGGCCGAGCAGATTGTCGATCAGATCCTCGAATTTCCTGAAGGAACACGCATCCAAATTTTAGCCCCCATGGTGCGCGGACGCAAAGGCGAATATCACAAGCTCTTCGAGCAGGCTCTCAAAGATGGCTATGCCCGCGTGCGCGTTGACGGACAGATCCGCGAGCTGCGCGACAAGATCACGATCGACAAGAAGCGCAAGCACACGGTTGAAGTCGTCATCGACCGGCTCATCATTAAACCCGAGGTGCGCAAGCGGCTCACCGATTCGGTTGAAACCTCGCTCAAGCTCACGCAAGGAACGCTCACGGCCTTGGTTCAGGCGCCGGGCTGCAAAGAAGAAGAGCTTTCGTTTTCTGAAAAATTTGCATGCATTGAATGCGGGCTTTCATTTGAAGAACTCTCACCCCGCATGTTTTCGTTTAATTCACCATACGGCGCGTGCCCCGATTGCACGGGGCTGGGCGCCCGTATCGAATTCGATCCACGTTTGATTATCCCCGATCGCAACAAATCGTTTCGCGAAGGCGCCGTCGTGCCTTGGACAAAGAACCTGTCGCCGGGGATGAATCCGTTTTACGTTCAGCAAGTTGAGACGCTGCTCAAAGAAGCAGGCTACAAGCTTGACACCCCCGTTAAGAAACTTCCCAAAGAGTTGCTCGATGTGATCCTGTATGGAGAGGACGAAAAGCGCGAGTTTCGTTTTCGCACCAAGTCAGGAAATTATTGGGACTACGAATCGCAATACAAAGGGATTATTCCCGGGCTGCAACGCCGTTATGAAGAGACGTCATCGGAGTACGTAAAGGAAGAGCTCGAAAAGCTGATGACGTCGGTCAGGTGTCCGACGTGCAAAGGTGCGCGGCTCAAACCCGAATCGCTGGCGGTTACCATCGGAGGGCTGTCGATTGCGCAGCTTACGGCGCTCCCAGTAGACCGCGCGCTGAGCTTTGTTGAGGTGCTACAACTAACGGATCGCGAAGAGCAAATCGCGCGACAAATCGTCAAAGAACTGCGAGCTCGTTTAGGCTTTTTAGTCAACGTCGGACTCGAGTACCTCACGCTCGATCGTAGCGCAACCACGCTTTCCGGTGGAGAGGCGCAACGTATTCGGCTCGCGACGCAAATAGGCTCGTCACTCGTGGGCGTGTTGTACGTGCTCGACGAGCCATCAATCGGTTTACACCAGCGCGACAATGCCCGATTGTTGGCGACGCTAAAAACGCTGCGCGATCTGGGCAACACGCTCATCGTAGTCGAGCATGACGAAGAAACGATGCGCGAAGCCGACTACATCGTCGATATTGGACCTGGAGCAGGCAAAGAAGGCGGGTGGGTCGTTGCTGCAGGTTCGATCGAAGATATTGAAGCTACGCCATCGTCTGCGACGGGCCGGTTTCTCAAGGGTGAATCGATTATTCCTATTCCGCCGGTACGGCGTCAACCGCGCGGCCTGCTGCAGATCAAATCAGCTCGCGCCAACAACCTCAAGAATATAGACGTCGATTTTCCGCTCGGTGTTTTTTGTGCGGTTACAGGCGTCTCGGGCTCCGGCAAATCCACACTGGTTGATATGGTGCTCTATCGCGCGCTGGCGCATCACTTGCATGGGCAGCCGCCGGAAGAAACGTACGGAAAAGTGCGCGGGCTCGAGCAGCTCGACAAGGCGATTATCATCGATCAGTCGCCCATCGGGCGAACGCCGCGCAGCAACCCTGCAACCTATACGGGCGCCTTCGATCCGATTCGCGAGCTTTTTTCAATGACTCCAGACGCGCGCGTGCGCGGCTACGGCCCCGGTCGCTTTTCATTCAATGTCAAAGGTGGGCGCTGCGAATCGTGCGCCGGTGACGGTATCATCAAGATCGAAATGCACTTTTTGCCCGACGTCTACGTACCGTGCGAATCATGCAAAGGCAAGCGCTACAATCAGCAGACATTGGAAGTCAAGTATAAAGGCAAGTCCATCGCAGACGTGCTCGAGATGCGCGTCGACGAAGCGGCCGAATTCTTCGCCAACATCCCGCGGGTGCACAATAAACTGCAGACGATCTGTGACGTTGGTCTGGGTTACATCCAAATGGGCCAGCCGGCAACCACCCTGTCCGGCGGCGAAGCGCAGCGCGTGAAACTGGCTACCGAGCTGTCGCGACGCAGCACGGGGCGCACGTTCTACATTCTTGACGAGCCAACGACCGGTCTACATTTCGCAGATATCGCCCAACTGCTTCAAGTGCTGCAGCGGTTGGTCGAGACCGGCAACACCGTGCTGGTCATCGAGCACAATCTTGACGTCATTAAAACGGCGGATTACATCATTGACTTAGGCCCAGAAGGTGGCGATAAAGGCGGACGCATCATAGCCGCAGGCACTCCCGAAGAAGTGGCCGCGACTGAGGCGTCCTATACTGGCCATTACTTACGCAGAGTGCTGCGCGACCCGCGAGCCCACATCGCAATTACGAGCGAACACGAGGCGGTCGCGCAGTACGAGCGCGCCAACCGGGAGCTGCTCCAAACCCTTGAAAATAGGGGTCCTAGGGCGCGCGGCCGGGCGGAGGAGCCGGCCCGCTCCTGAATTTGTGTCCCCAATTGGCCGATGACTACAG
>JBPYDX010000229.1:0-2187 GCA_051986115.1 Candidatus Eremiobacteraceae bacterium | reverse complement strand
AATACGAACTTTTTATATCGTCGGTAGGTGTTTCCTATAACTGCTTAGGTTGCGCAACTTTTGCGAGATTCGGCGTTTTACCGTCGGCAGGTTTGACACGAGCGCTATCGATTCGACCGGTGTCGTTTGCTTCGGTGCTGCGTTCTCGACGATCCGAAGCGGTGCAGTTTGCGGCGTATGGAGGCCCAACATGACCACGTCTGCGCGCTCGATTCGCATTGCACATGCTTCGAGTGCGAGCGCAAAAACCCATTGCGACCCGTCGAGCGCAGCGATGTCACCTCGAGTAACGAATGATAAGCTGCTGCGAGAAGTGGTCCGCTGCGAAGGACTCACACATCTTTGGCTGACCGCCAGCCAAATTCATTTTCATGAATACGGTGTTTCACAATCGAGCAGATCTCGGGGACAAGAAATCCCCTGATCTTCTCTGGTACATTCTTGTGAAGCACTAAGACGACCTTTCGACTGAGAGAGGGTTTTATTCGACGCACGCAAATGTCACCAGACTTAATCTCGTCATAAAATGTGCCGTAGGGCATTATTGTGCAGCACCCTTGGCGCACAACCAAATCTCGTTTTAAATTTATCAGTGTACTCTCGAAATCGGGTACAAGCTCGATGCTATCAGCAGCCATGTAATCGTCAATAAATTTGCGCATACTTCGCTTGCGCGTTCCGAGGACGAGCGGAAACCGGCAAAGCGATCTACGCTCCACCTCTCCTGAGCCTTCTAAAACCTTTCTGGGCCCGACCAAGAAGAGTTCCTGTTCGTAAAGCGAGACGACCGAAACAGAGTTTGTTGGAGGCGGTGTATAGCAAATTGCAGCATCGAGTACTCCGTCTGTGAAAAGCTCGTGCAGCTCGTCGTTCAAATCAATGTGAATCTGCAATTTTGGGGCGCACGGCCTCTCTTTGCATCTTTGGACAAGTTTCTCAATGAGAGCGCGGCCCGCCGTGGGCATCAGGCCTAAGGAAATCTCGTTGGCATCGGCGCGCAGAAGCGAAGTGATTGCTGTTTTTGCCTGGCTGAGCTCTTCGAGCGCTGCGATGGCGTGAGGCAAAAACGTCTTGCCCGCGGCAGTAAGTTGAACTCCGCGCGAGTAGCGCGACAAAAGACGCGCCCCGAGTTTTCGCTCCAATTGCTGTATTTGCACGCACAGCGAAGGCTGTGACACGTTCGACAGCCGAGCGCCGGCCGATAAGCTTCCGGTTTTAGCGACGGCTACGAAATACTCGATCTGACGCAGCGTTGGCATCAGCGGTCCCCCGGCGAGTAAACCATAAGCGCCATCGATCGGCGACGTCAAATTGGCGATCTTGGCGCGAAATCGTCCGCCTCAATGCGCAGACCGCTCGTTCGGGCATCAACCCGGCACTCTCGCATCCGATTCGCGCGCGGAGGCGCCGGGCCCAATCTGCCCACCCACGGTTTCGTTCGCCGAATACACCTGGACCTGTCGTTCAACCGGCAAAGCGCAAGTTATGGCGCCTTGAGCCCGGCCTCAATGCGATCGACGCTGGGACGGTCTGCCGGCGCATGCCGCACGACGGAGACGGCGTGGCCAAGCGGCGCCCCGAGCCCTAGGAGGGTCGCTCTGCGCTCCGCCACCTTGAGGAGCAAAGCGCCGGCGGCCGTATCCCGAGCGACGAACGCCATCTCTCCATGATGACTTCGAGCCGGTCGAGCAACAACAACTGCTGCGCAAGCGCACGCCTCAAATACTTGCGATCCTGCTCGATCGGATACTGATCGAGGATCTATTGCACCTCCGCAAGCGTTATGCCGTACTCCTCGGCAACGGCGCGTTCGGGCCTACGCAGGATAAGTCGCGTCGTCGCTCTGGCGAGCCCGAGTGCGCGACCAGTGTCGCCTTCCATTTTTGCCGGGAGCATGAGAGGTGAGGGCCCTTCCGTAGTGCCGTGCGGCGGACCGCCGGACGGCGTTTGACGCTATGGTTGCGCAACGTGCCGCGATATCAAAACGGCATTGCTGGATTGCCGCACGCGTGCTGTGTTGGGCGATTGATTTTTGCTGCTCACGGGCTAATCATTCGCATTCTAAGGATGCAGGACTGCCCTTGCATACGGACCGATCCAGCCAGCAAGCCAGGGAGAGCGGAGCGCAGGTTCGGCTGCGCAAGCTTTGCAAGGCCTACGGCGGACTGGCGGCGGTTGAAGGCGTAA
>JBPYDX010000228.1:0-13017 GCA_051986115.1 Candidatus Eremiobacteraceae bacterium | reverse complement strand
GAACGTTTGAATTATCACCGCCGCTGCATTTCAAATTGCGTGCGCGGAGAGTATTGCGATGCGGTCACGCATGTGCTGGCTGCAGCCATCGGGCGCTACCGGATACCAGAATCCGAATTACAAGAGCTCGTCGATGGTGTTGAGATGGATTCATACCGCACGCGCTACGGCACGTGGGAGGAGTTGCGCGTCTACTGCCGCCTGGTCGCATCGATCGTCGGCAGAATGTGCGTTCGAATTTTTGGCTATAGCGATCCGACTGCGCTCGTTCGCGCGGACGAACTTGGCTTAGCGCTGCAAATCACCAACATTCTTCGTGATATTCGCGAAGATGCCGAACGCGATCGGCTGTACTTACCGGCTGACGACTTGGCACGGTTTGACGTTGACGAGACTGCCTTGTTGCGTGGAGCGCCTGGCGACGGTTGGCCCGCGCTGGTCGCCCTGCAAGTTCAGCGCGCGCGAGGTTTCTATGCCAGCGGCCTGCGTGTGGTTGATTACATTCCGACGCGGGCGGCCGTGTGTGTGAGCACAATGGCCGGCATCTACGAGCGCATTCTGGACAAAATAGAAAGCAATCCGTGGCTGCCGCTGCGCTCTCGCACATCGCTGTCGCGCATCGAGAAATTGCACGTGATGGTAGGGTCATGGCTGCGAGTCGGATAGCAGTCGTCGGCGCTGGGCTTGCAGGCTTGTCGGCGGCCCTCGATTTGATCGATGCGGGTTTTGCGGTCGAGATCTTCGAGCGCAGCAGGCTGCTCGGCGGACGCGCGACGTCTTTTACCATTGACGGCATTGAAGTTGACAATGGTCAACATGTTTTCTTAAGCTGCTGCAGCGAGTTCTTACACTTTGTCGATCGCCTCGGGCTACGCCAATATCTTCACCAACAAGACCGTTTCGAAGCGCTGGTGCTGACGCGCAACGGCGTGACCAGCCGGCTGCGTGCCGGGGCGCTCCCGCCGCCTTGGCATCTACTGGCTTCATTTGTGGGCTATCGCCATCTCGCGTGGCCGTCAAAAGTCAAAATCGCTCGAGCGCTTTCAAAAGCCGCACAAGCGCAGCGTAGCAACGCTAGCTTTGCCGACTGGCTGCGAGAGTGCGGCCAAACCGAAGAGGCACTGCGGGCATTTTGGCGCCCATTCTTCGTGCCAGCGCTGAATGCGCCGCTCGAAGAAGTCAGCGCACCAGAGGGTGCGTTCGTTCTTTCAACTGCATTTCTCGCAAGCGACGGCGCGGCTCGTTTTGGCTACACAACCGTTCCTCTTGCGCGCATTGCGTTCGCAGCCGCGGCTCGGGCGCAAGCGGTTCACCTGAGCGCGCCGGTAACTGCACTCGATTTTGATGCCCGCCGCGAGGGATGCGTGCTTACCGTTGGCGCGCAAGAGCATGCATTTGACGGCGTGGTGTTAGCGCTTACGCCGACGCAACTCATGGCACTGCTTGGTCAGCCAGAGCGCTTGGGATTGCCACCGCTAGAAGGTTTTGTTGCACACCCTATTGTCGATGCGCATCTTTGGCATGACGGTGGAAGTTTGGGCTTCGATTTTGCTGCATTGCTCGACTCTCCGGTTCAGTGGGTGTTTGAGAAAGAAAGCGGCTATATATGTTGCAGCTTAAGCGCTGCCGACCGCTATCTCGACACTGCAAATGGTGAGATTGTAAACATGTGCTGGGATGAGCTCCAAGCCGCAATCGGCAAACTTCGTAGCGCTCAACTTGTGCGTAGCGCAGTCACGCGCAACCCGGAAGCAACGTTTGCGGCGCGCCTCGGCCAATCGCGACCTGGCCCCGCAACTGCAGTTGCGACCGTGACGCTTGCAGGATCGTGGACGGATACGGGTTGGCCCGACACGATGGAATCCGCAGTGCGAAGCGGGCGTGCGGCGGCAACGCAATTACAGTTAACACTGCGAGGCGCACATGTGGCCTGAAGGCTTAACCCAGGCCGTCAACTGGCTGCTCGAGCGCCAGCACCCAGACGGCTGGTGGACTGGTGAACTTGAAACCAATGTGACGATGACCGCCGAGCATGTCTTGTTGCTGCGTTTTTTGGGGGTTGATGTAGAGACAATTCGCTCAGGAGCCATCGCCCATATCTTGCGCTCCCAGCGCGATGACGGTTCGTGGGCATTGTATTGCAATGGGCCCGCTGACGTCAGCACGACAATCGAAGCGTACGCAGCGCTTAAAGTGCTCGGCGTCGACCCCGCAAGCGAGCCGATGCGCAAGGCGCTGTCCATCATCCACCGCCTCGGCGGCGCGGCGGCTGCTCGCGTGTTTACAAAAATTTGGCTGGCGCTTTTTGGCGAGTACCCTTGGTCCGGCATTCCAACCATGCCGCCCGAGCTCGTGCATTTGCCTCCACAAGTTCCACTCTATCTTTACGATTTTGCCTGCTGGGCTCGCGGCACGATCGCACCGCTCACCATCGTCATTGCACATCGCCCCGTACGCCCACTTGTGACGAGTCTGCAAGAGCTCGTCGTCGCGGGAACCGAGCGAGAGCTCTCACGCATACCGGGATCGGGAGCTTTTTGGTGGCTGGACAAAATCCTCAAATTGTATGAAGCGCTTCCTGTTAAACCTTGGCGGCGTTTTTCGCGGGCCAAGATGGCTCAATGGATCGCGCAGCACCAAGAAGCCGATGGGAGTTGGGGCGGGATTCAGCCACCCTGGGTGTATTCGCTCATCGCGCTCGATCTCGAGGGTCACCATCTCGACCACCCAACGATGCGCAAAGGTCTTGCCGGCATGACCCGCTTTTCACTTGAAGATGAAGGCGGTTTTCGCTTTCAAGCATGCATGTCGCCGGTATGGGATACGGCATGGGTCTTACGCGCACTGCGCTTTGCTGGATTGGATCGAGATCATAACTCGCTGGTTCGCGCCGTCGACTGGCTGCTGCGCGAGCAAATCGATTGTGAGGGCGACTGGAGCATCCGGCGCAAAGGCGTACCGTGTGGCGGGTGGGCATTCGAATTCGACAACGACCTTTATCCCGATGTCGACGACACGGCCGTGGTCGTACTGGCGCTGGCTGAAGCGGGTCGCAAAGAATGCTGCGCTCGCGCGATCGAGCGTGCCGTCCGCTGGGTCCTCGCTATGCGCTCGACCAATCGTGCTTGGGCGGCCTTTGACTGCGATAACACGGGGCAGATCGCCTATAGCATTCCTTTTGCTGATTTTGGTGCAATGATCGACCCACCAACGGAAGATGTAACCGCGCATGTGCTTGAAATGCTTGGCGCTCTGGGACGCGACGAACGCGACCGATACGTGGTTGATGGTCTGCGCTACCTGCAACGGACCCAAACCCATGCGGGTTCGTGGTACGGGCGCTGGGGATCAAATCATATTTATGGAACGTGGTGCGTCATAGATGCACTCGAGGCACTGCGAACGGGCCATGGCATGATGCGCCGCGCAGCTGAATGGCTAGTCTCAAAGCAAAACGCGGATGGTGGTTGGGGCGAAACCTGCCATTCGTATGTCGATCCTTCGTTTGCCGGCGTCGGGACCAGCACCCCATCACAAACCGCTTGGGCGGTCTTGGGATTGCAGTCTGCTGGTTTTGGCGTTCATCCGGCATGCCAGCGAGGAATCAACTTCTTGTATGAGCGTCAAACAGACGGGACATGGAACGAGTCAGAGCATACCGGCACGGGCTTCCCCGGAGACTTCTACATAAACTATCATCTGTACCGACACATTTTTCCAACCATGGCGCTGGCGGCGGATGCGCAGACATCTGCCACCCTTGTCAGCGCGCAACGCAGCTTCGCAAAGAACGGGTAGATTTTCTATGAGCATTCCATTGCAACAAAAAATCGCAGTTGCATCGTACATTGCGCGCAAGCGGTTAGCGGGCGTTGAAAAATATGCGCTCGTCTTACAGCTCGAGCCCTTGTTTCAGTGTAACCTCGCCTGCGCAGGCTGTGGAAAGATCCAACACACCCGCGAAGTGCTAGCGCGCCGCCTGACAGTCGACGAGTGCGTGGCTGCCGTTGAAGAATGCGAGGCGCCAATCGTCTCGATCGCCGGCGGCGAGCCCCTGATCCATAATGAAATTCAAGAAATCGCTCAAGCCCTCATTGAACGCAAGCGCTTTGTGTACTTGTGCACCAACGCCATCATGATGCGCAAAAAGCTCGATCTCTTTGCGCCGTCTCCATACTTTGCGTGGTCGATCCACATCGACGGCTTGCGAGAGCGCCACGACCAATCCGTCTGTCGCCCCGGCATCTTCGATGTTGCGGTCGAGGCAGTCCGCGAAGCCAAACGCCGCGGTTTTCGCGTCACAACCAACTCCACGTTCTTCGGTCAAGATGACGCGACGACCATTCGTGCGGTGCTCGATTATCTCAATGATGAACTCGAAATCGATACCATGCAAATCGCGCCCGGCTTCGCCTACGAAAAGGCGCCCGACCAAGAGCACTTCTTAGGTGTCCAGCGCACCCGGGCGATTTTCCGCGAGGCGTTTGCCGACGGCCGCCGCAAGCGTTGGCGGCTTAACCACAGCCCGCTCTACCTCGATTTTCTTGAGGGCAAAGCGGACTTCATGTGCACCGCGTGGGGCATTCCGTCGTACTCCGTGTTAGGCTGGCAGCGTCCGTGCTACCTCATGTCCGATGAACCATATGCTGCGAGCTATAAAGAACTCATTGAAGAAACAGACTGGTCGCGTTATGGGCGAGGCCGTCATCCCAAATGCGAGAACTGCATGGCACACTGCGGCTACGAACCGACCGCTGTTAACAAGACCATGGGTTCTCTCAAAGAAGTGGTGCGCGCAGCATTTGCCAAGTGACGTTATCTTCGTTACCGGGGCATCCGGCTTTATCGGCGGACATGTTGTCCGCGAGGCGTTAGCTGCCGGATATAAAGTCCGGGCGCTCGTTCGCCGGGAAACACACGCTGACGGACTGCGAGGCCAGTGTGAGATCATTCGCGGAGATTTGCGGCGTGCGGGGGAGCTGACGCGCGCTCTGTCTGGTTGCCGCTACCTGATCCATTGCGCTGCGGTCTACTCTTTTGCGCCGGGCGCGCGCTCGGCGATTGACGCCGTCAACGTCGCCGGTACGGCCGGTTTGCTTGAAGCCGCTCGCATTGCAGCTGTCGAGCGCGCCGTCGTTACCTCGAGTGCTGCGACAGTTGGGCCAGCTCGCAACGGCACGCTTGCGAGCGAAGAAAATGTAGCGCAGCCGCGCGATCAGTCGGCCTATCACCGTTCGAAAGTTTCACAAGAGCGTGTTGCGCTCGCAGCTCGCGTCCCTGTCGTTTTGCTCTTGCCTACCGCGCCAGTTGGTCCAGGGGACTGGAAGCCGACACCGACAGGTCGACTCGTGCTCGATTTTGCGCGTGGCCGAATCCCGGCGCGCGCACCGGGCAACGGCGGTCTCAACATGGTACCCGTTGAGGATGTTGCGCGCGCACATGTCAGTGCACTCAACCACGGAGTGCCGGGCCAACGCTACATCGTTGGCGGGGACAATCTATCCTTCGATCAAGTTTGGGATCTGCTCGCCGACGTTACGAAGCGACCCGCGCCCAAGCTGCGGCTTCCCTACGAGCTACTCTTTGCCGCAGCAGTCATCGACCAGATGCGCTGCACTGTTCAGCCCGGCGGCATTCCGGTCGTACCGCTCGAGGGCGTGCAAATGGCGCGTGAGAGAATGTTCGTTGATTGCAGCAAAGCCAAAAAAGAACTGGGCTATCAATGTGGACCTGTGCGCGATGCGCTAGCGCGCTCCGTGGCTTGGTATCGAGCACATGGCTACGTCTCTTGACGCCGGCACGCTGACCGTTGCCGCCGCGACCACGCTAGAGGCACAAGCGTTGCGCAAAGCGGCGCCGGCGGCGAACATCGTTCACACCGGCATGGGCCTGTCCAAAATTCGCGGCGACGCTTTGGGCGAAACGGTGATTATCTGTGGGCTCGCAGGTGGTTTGCGCGACGATTTGGCGACAGGTTCCATCGTGATTCCCGATCGCATACAAACACCTGCAGGGAACAGCGTCAGCTGTGACAGCGAACTGGTGCAGGCCCTTATGAGCGCAGCCGAAGAGTTGGGGTACAAACCCTATTGCCTCCCACTCATTACGATGCAACGTTTAGTGCTTGGGCCAGAGCGGGCTTTGTGGGCGCAACGAGGGTACGCGGCGGCAGACATGGAGACCGGTTTGATTAATGCGCGCCGGCTTGCCACCGTGCGAGTCATCTTGGACACGCCGCAACAAGAAATATCGCCCGCTTGGAGCAGGCCAGCCACCGCGCTCATCCAGCCGCAGATGTGGCCGCAGGCGCTGTGGTTGTGGCGCGAAGCGCCACGCTGCGCGCGCCTTGCAGCGGCTGTGTTGAGCCGCGCACTGCGCTAAAGCAGCGTGCGCGATCTCGGCGAGCTTTTGACGTTTGCAACCGCGCTCGCCAAAGAAGCCGGAAACATTTCCCTTGCGGCGTTTGGTAAAGATACGCGCCGCGAGCGAAAGGCCGACGGCTCCATTGTTACCGCAGCCGACCGCGAATCAGAGCGCTTGATGCGCCAGAGGATCGAGCATCGCTTTCCCAACGACGGCATCGTTGGTGAAGAATTTGGCACGACCGAGGGCACATCTGGCCGTCGTTGGATCTTGGATCCAATCGACGGCACCTTCTCGTTCTCGCATCGTGTGCCGCTGTTTGGCGTGCTCGTCGGGCTTGAAATAGATGGACAGCCCAGCGTCGGCATCGTCCATCTTCCAGCACTGGCTGAGACGGTAGCAGCCGCAAAAGGTTCAGGATGTTATTGGAATGACAAGCCCGCTCGCGTTTCTTCCGTTGCTCGATTGAACGAAGCTCTGGTCGTTTGTGGTGACTTCTACGCGAGTCGAAATTTTGGGCTTGGTGAAGCTACCGAGCGAATTCAACGTGCCGCCGACCAACGCCGCGGTTGGGGAGACTGCTATGGGCACATTTTGGTTGCCACAGGAAGAGCGGAAATCGCTTTGGATCCAGTGATGCACATCTGGGACTGCGCCGCCCTTGCTCCCATCATTGAAGAGGCGGGCGGAACATTCACGGATTGGCAAGGCGCGCGTACGATCGACGGCGGCAACGCCGTCTCAACAAACGGGCTGCTCTTCGATGACATTATGCGCTTGATTCAACCCGCGGCGTCACAGCAGCGTTAGTGTAGCGTCTTATAACGGGCCGACAGCGTTTCGTAGTGCTGCTTGATCGCCGCTGCTTCTTCGAGTTGGGACTGTGTCGGCGCCGCAAATGACGTCGAGAACTGGCCGAGCAGATCAAGGATGCGATCGCGTATTTGTGGCGCTCGACTAATATTATCTTCATCAAAGCTTGGCGCACTCGTCAGCTGATATTTAAACGCCTCAAACGCAGCCGACGGGGGCTTCTGTTTGTCAATAGCGTTCAGCATCGTATCGATCGAGCTCAACTCGGCGAATAATTGGTGCAGCAAATCATAACGCTGCTGATACTGCGCTAGCGCTGAAGGGTCGCGAGGATCCTGCTTAACCACAAGCGTCGTGTTCAGCGATTGTGAGCCCGCGTGAAGCGTCACGGTGTAGTTTCCAGGCAGGACTTCTGCGCCGTCGGCCGGTTCGATGTTCTTGTTGATAGAATTGTTCCATTGTGCCGGGCCATCTTCGGTTAGGTTCCAGGTGACACGATTGATGCCCGTGCGGTTTGACGCTTGCGTCGCCTT
This sequence comes from Candidatus Eremiobacteraceae bacterium, assembly GCA_051986115.1. Lineage (GTDB taxonomy): Bacteria > Vulcanimicrobiota > Vulcanimicrobiia > Eremiobacterales > Eremiobacteraceae > JAFANK01. Next base: position 5,308 of record JBPYDX010000228.1, on the reverse strand, counting down.
TAAATGACGCACCACACGACCGGTTGCGTCGCTAACATCGAGTGTCGGTAGCGATTGCTGTGCTTGGCGCAAATAATACGCGATGATCGCACCCGTTGGCGCGTTTTGCCCGACAAAAATATTCTCCGGCACCGCGATTACCGGCCCATAGAGAGACGTCGTAATCGGTGAAACTGCAAACATTCGATACGCGGGGCGTGGGTTTAAGAGCGCAGCGGTCTGTGCTTGCACGGCGGTCAGCTGCTGCAGCGGGGTGAGGTCGTCAAGTATCCAGACGCCACGTCCATGCGAGCCGACCACGAGATCGTTACGATCCGGTTGAATTTCGAGATCGTACACAGCGCTTGCAGGCATGTTCAAACGTAGGCTATGCCAACGAGTGCCGCGATCGAATGAAATCCACACTCCTCGCTGCGTACCGGCATACAGCACTTGCGAGTTCTTCGGGTCTTCGCGGATCGACATAACATAGACGTTTGGCGGCAAATCACCATTGATGGAACGCCAAGTCGTTCCAAAATCGTCACTCATAAAAATGTGCGGTCCAATGTCGCCGCTCATGTGGCCCTCCGCAGCAACGTACACCGTTCCTGCGGATGCGCGACCGACATCCATACCCATGACGCGGGCCCAAGGCGGCATGGCCGGAGGCGTCACATTGCGCCAATGCGCACCACCGTCGCGTGTCAGCTGCACGACGCCGTCATCAGTGCCTGCCCAAATGATACCGGCGTCAAGCGGGGTGGTCGCCACGTACATGATCGTGTCGTAAACTTCCGCGTCGCTCATGTCAAGCTGGATCGGCCCGCCTGATGGACCTTGTTTGCTCTTGTCATTGCGTGTCAAATCAGGACTGATGATCTTCCATGTTTGCCCATCATCGCTGCTCGAAAACAAGACGTTACCAGCCACAAGCGTCTGCGGTTGTGTTCCAGTGGTAAATGCAATCGGGGTATCCCAATTAAAGCGATATTGAAACTCGCTCGCCGGTGTCGCAAAATTCAAGTGAGCGCTGGGCGAGACAAAGCGCTGCTGCTGGGTGCGAAAGTCTGTGAGGAATACTTGACCGCTGCTTGTATTGGTCTCGCTTGACCATAGTAAGTTTTGATTCTGCGGCTCGAAGACAGACCACATACCATCACCTGGCGCTACCGTCAGCCAATCTCTATTGAGAACTCCGACGGTGTTGGGAACGCTCGATGGCGCACACCATGAATCGTTGTCTTGCAAACCGATGCAGACGTGGTAATAAGGAACCGTGCGGTCAAATCCCACATGGTACACTTGCGCAAGTGGCAGGTCGTAGGGCTGCGTCCACACTTGGCCGCCGTCGCCTGACATAACCGCGCCCTCGTCGCTGCCAATCAAGATTCGTTGGCCGTCGCTTGACCACCACGCGAAGTGAAAATCGTAGCCGACATTGAGGGCCGTTTGCTTGAACGAGCGCGCCCCATCGGTGCTCATCGCGGCAACGCCCTCGAGACTTAAAACGCGCTGCGGATTTGATGGATCGGCGAAGATACGGCTGAAATAGAAACCGCGCCCGCCGACGAACTGGCTCGCCGGCATACGCTGCCAATGCTGGCCCTCGTCCTGCGAGCGCCAAATGAATCCTTCCTTTGATTGTATGCGCGCGTAGATCATATTGCCCGAAGCAGCCAGGCCAATGCGGCCGGTGATTCCATTGGGCAATCCATTGCCTGCAAGACGGCGCCACGTTTGGCCTCCGTCATCAGACCGAAACATGCCGCCACCGCGCCCGCCGCTTGTCAACGTCCAAGGCGTTCGGCGATACTCCCACAGACCTGCAAACAGCGTTTGCGGTTTGCGCGGCAGCCGCACGATATCGCTCACGCCCGTCGAGACATTTACAAAAAGTCGCTGCGACCAATGCGCACCGCCATCAGTCGACCTGTAGATCCCACGCGTGCGGCTGTCGCGAAATTCGTGGCCGAGCACGCCCACGACGATTGTGTCCTTGTTCGACGGATCAATCGAAATGCTTGAAATGGTGCCAGCATCAGGCAATCCGGCGTGCGTCCACGACTTCCCACCATCACGTGTGACAAAAATGCCGTCACCCATAGCGGCATCGTTGCGAGGATTCGCCTCTCCGGTTCCGACCCAAAGCGTACTTGGATTGCGTTGATCCAGCGCAAGTGCTCCGATGGCGGCTGTTGGCTGGCGATCAAAAACCGGTACCCATGATGCACCACCGTTGGTGCTCTTAAACACGCCTCCATCTGCACTGCCAATATAGTAGAGTTCCGCGTCGCGATCGCTCCCTGCTGTTGCGGTGATCCTTCCACCAGAAATTGCCGGCCCAATCGGGCGATACACCAAGTTTTCATACAGCGTGCCCATTTGATCGCAACGCGCAATGTCGCGCGATGCAACAATGAGGGCAAACATAAGGATGCTAGCCATGACAACATGCTTGTTTTTCATACCGCATGGTTTGCAAGCGTGACGGCGTAATCTTGCTCGCTAAACGTATGAGCGTCAAACTCAAAAACGCAGGCCTGTTAGCTATCGTGCTCTTCGTGTGGAGCAGCACGTGGCTCGCCATTCGCCTTGGGCTCCAAGGAGTGCCACCCTTGGCGGGCGCGGCGCTACGCATTTTTAGCTCTGGCATCATCCTATCGTGCGTTGCACTGGCACTGCGAACGCCGTTCCCGCGCTCCCGCATCTACTACGCTCATCTGGCGGTGCAAGGCTCGCTACTCTTCGGCTGGCAATACGCTCTCATCTACTGGGCCGAACAAAAGGTGCCCAGTGGCCTTGCAGCCGTGCTGTTTGCTACGGTGCCCATTTTCACAGCGCTCATCAGCGCGTCTATTTTTAATTTCGAACGCCTGCGCGCGATCAATGTGGTTGGGCTCGTGGTGGGTTTTTGCGGCGTTGCACTTATCTATTGGTCAGAAGTTATCAAAGCTGCCAACGCTCCCTCAATAGGGATCGCAGCTCTGTTAGCCGCTGCCTTCGGTTCGGCATTTGCGACCGTGTTTGCCAAGCGCTTTGCGCATGGGATTGCGCCCCTGGCAACGGTTGCACCGGGCCAATTAATTGGTGGGCTGCTGCTTGGGATGCTCGCGCTAGCATTTGAACACGCTAAGCCGATCGCGTTTACTGCCGTGTCATTTGGGGCGCTCGCGTTTTTGACGATCTTTGGATCTTCAATAGTTTTTCTCGCTTACTTCACACTCCTTAAAACGACCCCGGTAACTCGGCTCTCCCTGATCACGTACGTCACGCCCGTCCTCGCGGTCGCGTTGGGCATCTGGGTGGCCCACGAGCGTTTTGCCCCCACGACCCTGCTTGGGGCGGCTGTCGTCCTCACGGGTATTTGGCTGGTCACCAGCCGCTGAAGCCTTATTTGACGGGCTTTTTCAGCGCGAAAAAATTTTTTACCGCGGGCCTTGACAATGGCTTACTAATGTACTATTGTACTACTGTACTAGTTCAATAATGAATTGGTACAGCAGAAGAGGGAGCAAGATCATGAACGCACGCACCATCCGAGTTCTTCCGCAAAGCGAGCGGCTCGAAGTTGACCATTCCTTCATTCAGGCGCCCAATGGGCCGTCCCCGATGTTCACAGGCTGGGGTCCGAGGCTCTAAGAAAAATGCCAGCCATATTCACGGTCGACCCGCACACGGGGGTCCCGATCTACCTTCAGCTGATCGAACAAGTGAAGCGTAGCGTGGCCCTCGGTGTGCTGTCGCCCGGCGAACGGCTTCCGACGGTCAAACAACTGGCTACCGATTTAACCATCAATCCGAACACCGTCGCGCGAGCGTATCGCGAGCTAGAGCGTGACGGCGTCATCGAAACAAGCGTTGGTCGTGGATCTTTTGTCAGCAGCAACGGCGACCGAGCTTCTACCGCCCTGACCGATGTGGCCTCAGCTGCAGTTGACTCGGCGGTTCGCGAAGCCAAATCGATGGGCCTCAAACGGGCTCAACTAAAAGAACTCTTCAATAACGCGCTTGAGCGCTGGTATTCGCCGGACGGCGAGGCCAAGGAGCGATCGAACTGATGTTAGAGCAGCAAACGTCGACTGCCATTGAGATCGCAGGACTTACCAAGCGATACGGCACTACGAGTGCGGTCGACAACGTTTCGATTTCGATTCCTACCGGATCGATCTTCGGTTTGCTTGGCACCAACGGTGCAGGCAAGACCACCACCTTCAAATGTATTCTCGGACTGGCAAATCCAACGTCAGGTAAAACCACGTATGGAGGTCGCCCTCTGGAACCCACAATGTTCGAGTCGATCTCGTATGTGCCAGAAACGCCTGCGCTCTATGAATTTTTTACAGGCCAGCAGCACATCGACATCGCGCGCCATGCATTTGCCAAATTTGACGCGGCCCGCGCTAACGAACTGGTCGATTTGTTCGGGTTGGATCTGCGCAAGCGGACCAGTACGCTTTCGAAGGGTCAGAAAAGCGCGCTCGCGCTCACGCTCGCCTTTGCGATTCATCCGCAAATCCTCGTGCTGGACGAACCGTCCTCAGGCCTCGACCCGGTCCACCAACGTCATGTGCTTGACCTCATGATCGATGCTGCCGCCGGCGAAGCGACAGTACTCTTCTCTTCGCACCAAATTGGCCAGGTGGAACGCGCGGCCGACCATGTCGCGATTTTGCATCGCGGGCGACTCGTGCTCCAGGGTTTAGTCGAAGATCTCAAGGCCCAGGAAAAGATCGTCGAAGCGACCTTCGATTCCGACGCGCCGCGCTTACCCGAACTCGATGCCAACCCCAACGTGCGACACGTAACGCGTCAAGGCCGCCTGCTGCGAGCGTACGTGCGCGGGATGGGCGATGGCGTCGTCGCCTCAATCCAAGCTGCCACTCCGACGAGTGTGCGGGTCTTGGATCAGAACCTTGAAGATATCTTTCTCGTGGCAGTCGGAGGGAACTAAGATGTATTACAAAGAGTGGCTGCGCGTGCGGCGGGGTCTCATCTGCTGCATCGTTATTGCGGCCGTGTTGCTTGCCTTGCACTTTCTGCTAATGCCGCTTATGGGTGCACACAACGGCATCGTCATCGACACCGATGAAAAAACCACCAAGCACATAGTACAAGCCGCGGCAGATACAGCAATTCCTCTGTCGATTTTCTTTGCTATCGCCGGGGTGGTCGCGGCGATCTTCGCAGGCATTTACGGGGGTAGTCTGTCTGAAGAAAATGATGGCCATCTCGCGCTTGCCTGGACCAAACCCGTGTCGCGCGAAGGATATGCGCTTGGCATCATGGGTGTCGATCTCGCCTTCGTGGGTATGGTGTTCATCATTAC
>JBPYDX010000227.1:0-10849 GCA_051986115.1 Candidatus Eremiobacteraceae bacterium | reverse complement strand
GGGATGCAGTACAACTTGTCACGAGCATGACACAAGCCATTGACACGATCGAGCTCTGGGCGACGCTGCGCAAAGCGGTTCCTTTCACGATAATGTCCTCGTCCTAGAAAATGGTAGCGCATTCACTAATGTGCCAGCTTCAATAACGGTCGAGCCTTCGGGCACTACAATGATGGCATCAGCAAAACCTAAAATGTGCATCTGCGAAGAAGTGCCGAGCAGCGGCGTGGCGACGACCCCGTCGCCGTCGCGACGCAACTGAACGGGAATTCGATACTCAAGGCCCGGCTCAACTTCGAGCCGCTGCGCTAAACGCGCGCGAAATGGTATTTGATTGTCAGTTTTGTCAAACATGCGCAGCAGCAACGGTTTTCCCAGTGCTTCAAGCATGACGAGAGCAGAAACCGGGTTGCCCGGCAGGCCGATAACAAGTTTGTCACCGATCAGCGCGAGCAAAACCGGTCGGCCCGGCTTTGCTTTCACTCCGTGAACGATAACGCCAGGTTCTCCAGCAGCTGCAACGACCGCAGCTGTGAAATCGTGCTCCCCTACGCTCGAGCCACCTGAAATGACCAGTGCGTCGCAGTGCGCGAGCGCCTCATCAAAGACGCGTTGGAAAACGTCACGGTTGTCTGCAACACGCTCGTAACGATGCGGCCGAAACCCCATAGCACGTAGCGCAGAACAAACCGTCACACCATTGCTTTCGCGAATTTGCCCCAAGCGCAGGGGCACACCGGGCGGCACGAGTTCATCACCTGTTATGAGCACGCCGACCGTCGGCGGTTGATAAACATCAACGTGCGCAACCCCAGCGGCCGCCAGCAAACCTATCGCTGCCGGGGTAAGCACCTTTCCCGAGTCAAACAGATGCTGGCCTGCGCGCACGTCACTTGCCGCGTGCGTGATCCGCTCTTCGCAGTCAGTTGCGTCGAAAATAATAACCTGGCCGTCGTTTTTTTCTGTGTCTTCAATTTTGACTATGCCTGTTGTCGCTTGCGGTATGGCGCCGCCTGTCGGCACCGCAATCGCTTCTCCGCGCTTGAGGACAGATGTCGGCGCCTCGCCCATGATGCTCGCGCCCGCGAGGCGCAGGCGCGCGGGGTTGACGCGGGTCGCGCCCTGGATATCTGATGCGATTACAGCATATCCATCAACCATCGAGCGATCGAAGGCGGGCACGCTTTCGTTCGCTTCGACCGGGCTTGCAAGAATGCGCCCTGCGGCGTGTTCGAGATCAATACGCTCGGCAACCGCCCCGCGGATGGGAAACTGCGCCATGGCCGCGAGGGCTTGTTGGATGGTTGTCCTACGCAAGGGCACCGTTATGCTAGCTATGGCAGACCCTCCCATGCGCCGATATCTTCTTAAGGATAACGCTTTTCGCCTCGACGCGGCCTGGCTGCGTTTCATTACTGGAGGTCACATGTATCCGCACAAACTCGATGATCTGCTTATCAGCCAGGTCGAAAAGGGCGCGTCTGACCTCCACCTGGTCGTCGGCAGCCCGCCCATGGTGCGCCTCCACGGCATGTTGCAGCCATTGGTGCAAGAGAAAATTACTTCTGAAGACAGTCAGACACTGATGACCACGGTGCTCACAAAAGATCAAGTTGACACACTCAACCGCGATCGCGAAATCGACTTTGCGTATGCGATGATCGGTGTCGCCCGCTTCCGCGTCAATGCCTGCTTTGAGCGCGGCAGCGTGAGCGCAACGTTTCGAAACATTCCTGACACACCGCCGTGGCTTGAAGAGATGGGCTTCCCGCAAGTGATTGCGCAAATGACGCAAAAGCCGCGCGGGCTTGTCTTGGTAACCGGACCAACCGGCTCCGGAAAGTCGACGACGCTTGCCGCTATGATCAACTTCATGAACCGCAATCGCAACTCTCGCGTTGTAACGATTGAAGACCCGATTGAGTTCTTGCACTCAAACATTCAGTGCATCATAACGCAGCGCGAACTTGGTCGCGATACCCGCTCTTTTTCAGCCGCGCTGCGCTCGGCCTTGCGCCAAGACCCTGATGTGATCCTCATCGGCGAAATGCGCGACCTTGAGACGATCTCGCTGGCGCTGACCGCTGCGGAAACCGGCCACTTGGTGTTTGGCACGCTGCACGTGACGTCCGCGGCCGAGAGCATCAATCGTATCATTGACGTGTTCCCTCCCGAACAGCAGGAGCAAATTCGGCTGCAGCTCGCGGGCACGCTGGAAGCCGTCTTCACCCAGACGCTCGTGCCCAAAGTTGACGCTACTGGCCGCGTGTGCGCAATGGAGATCCTTATTGGCACGCCGGCCGTTCGCAATCTCATCCGTGAAAATAAGCCATCGCAAATTTTGAGTTTGATGCAAACCGGCCAAAACGTCGGCATGCAGACGCTCGACAAGCAGCTCGCTAAGTATGTCAACGACGGCATGATTACGCTTGAAGCGGCGATCGAAAAGGCGCTCAATCCAGAGGATCTCAAGCGTTACGTGTCTGGCAGGGACGAGCCAAAACCCCGCTCTGTTTCCAGTTTCTAAATTCCCGACTTCGCGGTGAAGGTCCGTTGCTACGCAAACGGCCAACACCGCGTGCATGCTCGATAAACATCTTATCCGAGAGCATCCCGACGTCGTTCGCCGCTCGTTGCGTCGCCGCGGGCTTCCCGACGACTCTGTCGACGCGTTCTTAGCCCTTGACGCGCAGTGGCGCGCCCTCGTAACGGAGACCGATCAGCTCAAGGCTGAGCGCAATCGCCTGTCAGCGCAATTCGGTCAAGCTAAAGCCAAAGGTGAACAGGCGCTCGCACAGCTGCGCGCGCAATCAACACAGCTTGGCAAGCAAGTCGAAGAGCGCGAGGGTCAAGTAGTAGAACTCGAACGTCGTACCGATGCGCTGCTGGGCGAGCTGCCGAACATTCTAGCAGACGACGTTCCCGACGGCCCCGACGCAAGCGCGAATCTAGAAATTCGCCGCAGTGGAGAGCCGCCGCAGTTTTCATTCACTCCAAAAGCCCACTGGGATATTGGTGAAGCGCTTGGCATTATCGACTTCGAGCGCGGCGTGCGCATCGCTCGCAGCAGGTTTGCGACGCTGGTCAACGACGGCGCACGTTTGAATCGAGCGATCATCAACTTCTTCTTACAGCGCGATATTGCGGCTGGCTTCACCGAAGTTATGCCGCCGATTCTTGTCAATCGAGCTTCCGTAGAAGCGACTGGGCATTTGAGCAAGTTTAGCGACGTTATGTTTTCAGTTGAGGATGGAGCACTTTTTTTGTCGCCAACTGCCGAAGTGCAACTCGTCAACATGCACCGCGATGAAATTCTTGAATCCGACCAGTTGCCGAAACTGTACGCTGCGTACACTCCATGCTTCCGCGAAGAAGCGGGCGCGGCTGGTAAAGACACGCGAGGACTCATTCGCCAGCATCAATTTGAAAAGGTCGAGCTGGTCGGCATTTGCGCACCGGAAGAGGCGGCCCGAATCCACGAGCTTATTACGAAGCAAGCCGAGAGCCTATTGGAAGCCCTCGAACTGCCCTACCGAGTCATGGTGCTAAGCTCGGGCGATACCGGCTTTGCATCGCAAAAAACGTACGACTTGGAAGTCTGGCTGCCGGGGCAATCAGCGTATCGCGAAATTTCTTCGTGCAGCAACTGCGGGCAATTTCAAGCGCGTCGCGCGCTCATTCGCTATCGACCGGCCCCTCGAGCAAGGCCGGAGTTTGTTGCGACGCTCAACGGCTCGGGGCTTGCGGTCGGGCGGACGCTCGTCGCGATTTTGGAAAACTACCAGCAAGAAGATGGATCAGTCGCCATCCCTGCGGTGCTGCAACCCTTTATGGATGGTCAAAAAGTTATCGCTAAAGCCAAAAGCGCAAGCTTTTCTTAGCTGCTTTTTTCCAAGCCTTGCGCCACGAAGCTCGCGCTTCGTTTGCCGCTTGCGATTCCATTGCGGCCAAGCCGCCGGCGACGAATACTTCCTCGGGGTCGCCTTTGATTTGGCGCAAGCGGTGTTCAGCCACAACGGCATCATGCAAATCGCCTAAGATCGTTTGCACCTTTTGCATACGCTTGGCAAAACGGGTTACGGCCTTGCCGCCAACCGGCGAAACCGCTTCTGCCGCGTAGCGGCACCGCTTGGCTTTGATGCGTACTTTATGCAGCTTGTCGTCATCAGCATCCTCACCGAGCTGGTCCATCGTTTTGCACAATTTTTTCCACGGCCGCTCGACCAAATCTGCAATGACCGTGCGAGCTGAAGACTGGGCCATGGGCACCGTTTTCGGATCCGCTGCCGCGCTGACCAGTTCCTCGAGCAGATCGACATAGCGCTTGTCGCGCAACACGCCAAGCAATTTTTGCCTGGCAGCCGTGCTTTGGGCCTCGAAGCGATCGATGACAGCTTCTGCCGCTTGTGTATCTTCCGCGGGCAGCCGTGTTGCGTGCGCCCGTAACCGGGCGACCAGCACGTCCGCGTCACGAACCGATCCCAGCTCGTCGGCAAGCCATGTAATATTATCGCGCAAAGCACGAGCCCATTCGTTTTGCAACAGTGGTAAGAAGCTACGCAAATCTGACCGCAATCTGCGCGTCGCAACACGTGCTTTATGCACCGTTTCGGGGTCCATGTTAAGCCGCAAGGCAGCGTCGCTGCGCAGCAGCTGTTCGACTGAGGATGCTAGCGCAAAGCGAACGACGTCACTTGCCGGGCTGTCCGCCGTTGGCTGGGGCATTTGTAATTCAGTGGGAGCCAGCGCGGAAGGTCCAAGCGCGCGAATGTTCTTGGGAGTAAGGTCTATTGCTCCCGCTCCCGCATTTTGCAACCAGCGTGTGAGCTCGGGTAGTGCATCCGCAGGTGCTCCAGCGAGCAGTTCAATCTCAACTTCTCGGAAGCGATCTGCAACGCGGCCATCTTGCATGACGCGCACATCATCGTCGACGACCTCGGCGATGTCTTCGCCTGCAATGCCGTGTAATCGAATGCTTTTTCTGACCGTCCGCAACTTGGCAACTGGATGCACAGGTTTGCCACGCAGAAATCCGCTCGCGAGTTCGAGCGCAGGAGCGGGAGGCTGCAAGCCTTCGTCAGGAAAGACGTGTTCGGCTCGTCGTAGCCCCGTTGGGGTATCGTTATCGGAGCAGGGAAGCTTAAGCGTCCAGCCGTCGCCTTTTCGGTAGCGCAAGCTGCAGCCCCAACGCACGAGGCGAAGATCGTCGGTATCAAAATATGTTGTCCGCAAGGTTTTCGCTTCGACGGTTGACGCGGTGTAACCATCGACGCCGCTTTGTAAGGCGCTTAAGTCAAAGCGCCGCGGCACTTGCAATTTGACCTCTTGCTCGACGTTGGTGTTCATGAGGGTGACGGGGGGCCTTCGCTATTCACCATCCCGCGGTCCTTGCCCAAGCATTCCAGGCGTAATCAGCGTAACGCCGCCTTCGCTGCGATGGAAGCGGCGCGCGTCGTCGTTGGGATTTTCGCCAACAACCAAGCCCTCTGGAATTTGACAACTTTTGTCGATAACCGCGCGATGGATTCGGCAATTTCTCCCAATGTTGACGTCAGGTAACACAACCGAATCTGACACAACGCTATATGAATTCAAGCGAACATTTGTAAACAGTAGCGAACCACGAGCTTTGCCACCCGACAAGATACAACCGCCGGACACCAGTGAATTGATGGCACTGCCGCGGCGATCGTCTTCATCAAAGACAAACTTTGCAGGCGGAACTTGTTCTTGGTACGTCCAGATCGGCCAGGTTGCGTCGTAAATGTTTAAATGAGGCACGACGTGCGTGAGGTCGATGTTAGCAGCCCAGTACGCGTCCACCGTTCCCACGTCACGCCAGTAAACCTCAGCGCTTGTGCCTCCGAGGCTTGCGGGGCCAAAGCGATGGGCGACTGCGCGGTGATGCTTCACCACGTGAGGAATGACATCGCGGCCAAAATCGTGTGCTGATGTCGAATCTTTTGCGTCGCGTACGAGTTGCTGATACAGAAAATTTGCGTTAAAGCAATAGATGCCCATGCTCGCAAGCGACCGATCCGGTCGACCTGGCATAGGTATCGGGTCGGGCTGCTTTTCTGCAAAACCGAAAATCAAATCGTCATCATCAACGCTCATCGTGCCGAGCGCGGTTGCTTCCGAGCGCGGCACCTCAAAACAACCGACGGTGACGTCAGCCTGCTGCGCGACATGCTGGACGAGCATTTGACCGTAATCCATTTTGTAAATGTGGTCGCCCGCAAGAACGAGCACAAACTCCGGCTTGTGTGCGCGCAGAATGTCAAGATTCTGAAGAATCGCGTTAGCCGTTCCTGTGTACCACGATTCTTCTTCAAGACGTTGCGACGCAGGCATGAGCTCGACGAATTCGTTAAATTCGCCTCGTAAAAATCCCCAGCCGCGTTGGATGTGGCGCATGAGGCTGTGGGCCTTGTATTGCGTCAGCACGCCGATGCGGCGGATGCCTGAATTGATGCAGTTGGAAAGCGGGAAGTCAATGATGCGAAATTTCCCGCCGAAAGGCACGGCCGGCTTGGCCCGCCACTGCGTGAGTTGGTGAAGGCGCGAGCCGCGGCCGCCGGCCAAAATCAACGCTAAGGTGGCCTTCGTGAGCAGGCTGACAAAACGAGGCGTTTCGGGTGTCTGCATACTTTCGTCCGCGCTTACACCAACAAGGGGACGCACGTATTCTCTCAAACTGCGCTCATCACCGCTTATGATGAACGGCACTGACCTCACGCTGTATCACGCAGGCCAGCTGCTTGACGCGTACAACAAACTCGGTGCACACTGCGCGCACAGCCAGGGTACGCCGGGGGTTTGGTTTACGACCTGGGCGCCCGATGCGGCAACAGTGAGCGTCGTAGGTGATTTCAATGCTTGGGACGGGCGGCGCCATCCAATGCAACGCGCCGATGACGGTGGTGTTTGGGAGCTATTCGTTCCCGAGCTGCCGGCTGGCACGCAATATAAGTTCGAGCTCTTGCACAAGACCAACGGGCGCTTGGTCATCAAGACAGATCCGTTTGCACGGGCATTTCCTTCGCAAGCGAACACGAACGCTGTTGTTATGGAGCACAGCGCTTTCCGCTGGGGCGATCGCGCCTGGATGGATGCGCGTCGCAACTTTGATTGGCAGCGACAGCCACTTCTTATCTACGAAGTGCATCTGGGATCATGGCGGCGCAACGGGGATGGCAACTTTCAAAAATACGAGCAGCTAGCCGATCAGCTGTGCACGCATGCCCGAAAGCTGCGCTATACGCACATCGAGTTGCTTCCAATCTTCGAACACCCGCTGGATGAGTCGCTGGGCTATCAGGTGACAGGTTACTATGCGCCAACCAGCAGGTTCGGATCCCCAGATGAGTTCCGTACCTTCGTCGATCGCTGTCACGACGCCGGCCTTGGCGTTATCCTCGACTGGGTACCTCTACATTTTCCAAAAGACTATTGGGGGTTATCCGAATTCGATGGCGCTGCGCTCTACGAGCGTCAGGACCCAACGATGGCTGAGCACCCAACGTGGCAGACCTTGATCTTCAATTACGGACGGCCTGAAGTGCGCAACTTCTTGCTTTCGAACGCGCTGTACTGGCTCTTAGAGTTTCACGTTGACGGCTTGCGCGTCGACGCTGTGTCGTCCATGCTCTATCTCGACGACGCGCGAACGAATCCAGACTGGAAGCGCAATCCGCTGGGTGGTCGCGAAAACTTGACCGCTGTACGCTTTCTGCGCGAGATGAACGCAACCGTAGCACAGAAGGTGCCGGACGCATTTACCATTGCTGAAGAAGCGACATCATGGCCTGCGGTATCGCAGCCGGCTCCTCGCGGCGGCCTGGGCTTCTCGATGAAGTGGAACATGGGTTGGGTTCACGACACGTTGGCCTACATGGCAAGACCTTGGAACGAGCGCGCTGCACATCACCGCGACTTGACGTTTGAGCGCCTGTACGCTAAGAAAGAGCAGTTCGTGTTGGCACTGTCTCACGATGAAACCGTATCGCATCGAGGCACGCTGCTGCGGCAAATGTACGGCAGTGAAGAAGAAAAATTTGCCGCGCTTCGCTTGTTGTTCACATTTCAAACAACGTACCCGGGAAAGAAGCTGCTTTTTATGGGCAACGAGTTTGGTTCGAGCATGCAATGGAACGCCACGCGCGAACTCCCTTGGGCACAACTTGACGAGCCCGCGCACCGTCAAATTGTTAGCACCGTCACGGTGCTCAACGGCCTCTATAACGACCTTGCAGCGTTGCATCGCAGCGACTTCGATGAGGCGGGCTTTCGCTGGCTGTCGCCGGATGACGCGCGCCACTGCGTGATTGCATACATGCGCTCCGCCGGCGAAGCTTTTGTGGTCGTAGTCTTGAATTTCTCTGCGGATAGCTACGAGGAGTATCTCTTGGGAGTACCGCGCGACGGCAACTATCAGATTCTCTTTGATAGTGATGCGCTTGCATTTGGCGGGAGGGGGCAAACGCAAATCCTCAGCGACAAACCGCAACGTACGGCTTGTATGGGTCTCGACTACACGCTAACGCTGCGCTTGTCAGCAAACAGCGGCGCTCTCGTTGGACTTGCATGAGCGCATCGCAAACAAAAGTTCTCTTCGTCGCTTCTGAGATCTACCCGATGGCAAAAACCGGCGGTCTTGGTGACGTCGCAGGCGCGCTGCCTGCGGCTTTGGCCAAAGCTGGCGTGGATATGAGACTCATGATGCCCGCCTACCCGCAAGCGCTGCAGCAAGTTAGCGGCTTGGCGCTTGACCGCCACTTCGAGGACCTCGCGGGTTTCGGGCCGGTCGATCTTCTCGTTGGCCGCGCACCGCCATCGGGTCTACGCATTTGGCTTGTCTTCCATCGTCGCTTGTACGAACGCCCCGGCGGCCCTTACGCTGACGAGTACGGTGCTGAGTGGCCCGACAATCTCGAACGCTTCGCGTTGCTCAATCTCGCGGCCGCGAAAGTTGCCGTGCGCCAAAGCGAATGGCATCCGGATGTGGTGCATGCAAATGACTGGCACACCGCACTCATTCCGAGTTTGCTTGAAAGCGAAACTGGTCCGGTTCCCAAAACGCTGTTGACCATTCACAATGCCTTTTATCAAGGGCAAGCATCGCTCAAACAGCTGCGATCTTTTGGGTTACCGGCAGAGCGATTGCAGCGCTTTGGCAGCGGCAAGCTATCTTTTCTTTCACTCGGCGTGCAAGAAGCGAACTTGCTGACGGCAGTCAGCCCTACCTATGCCCGCGAGATTCAGACGCCGGCGTTTGGTTGTGGGCTCGAAGATCTATTCGCAGCTCGCTCCAAGGACATTACCGGCATTCTCAACGGCGTTGACTATAGCGTTTGGGATCCGCGCGATGACTCACTCATCGCGCACACGTATAGCGATCTCAATCTTGCCGGCAAACTTTCTTGCCGCGCGGCGCTGCTCGAAGAGATGGAACTCGATGCAACGGCGCCCGGCGCCATCTTGGGCGTCGTGAGCCGGCTAACATGGCAAAAAGGTCTGGATTTAGCTGTCAAGAGCGCCGAACAACTGCTGGCGTCGGGCGCGCGCCTGGTCGTCTTAGGTCTCGGAGAAAAAACGCTCGAGCAAGGTTTTCGAGAACTTGGACTGCGTCATCCAGATCGTGTGGCCGTTCGCCTACTATTTGACGAAGCGCTGGCTCATCGCATTATCGCTGGTTCCGACATCTTCCTCATGCCTTCGCGCTTTGAGCCATGCGGTCTTAACCAGATGTACAGCTTACGCTACGGCACGGTTCCAGTCGTGGCATCAGTGGGCGGCTTAGCTGACTCAGTAGTCGATGGCGGCGAGCGCGGCATCGCCGACGGTCGAACCACGGGTTTTGCTTTTCACGAGTCAAGCGCAAGTGCTTTTGCGGCCGCCGCGCGCAAGGCCATCGCACTGTATTCCAGCCGGCCCATGTGGCAGGCGTTGCAGCGCAACGGCATGCATCAAGATTTTAGCTGGGACCGTTCGGCGGCTGCCTATGCGCAGCTCTATAGCCGGCTGCTCGAGCCGCAAACGCGCATGTCGGTTTGACTTAGTTTCGCTGCACGTAGAGCTCGCCGCCACTGTCGACAAACTCTTGGGCTTTTTCGCGCATGCCTTGCTCTATTGCCGCCGATTCGTCGATTCCGTGTTTTGCGGCGTAATCGCGCAGATCTTGACTAATGCGCATGGAGCAAAAATGCGGACCGCACATGGAGCAAAAGTGCGCAACTTTCGCGCCTTGGGCGGGAAGCGTCTCGTCGTGATACTCGCGCGCCGTCTCGGGATCGAGTGACAAAGCAAACTGATCTTCCCAGCGAAACTCAAAGCGCGCTTTCGACAAGACGTCATCGCGCTCGCGAGCTCGTGGGTGTCCTTTGGCAAGATCGGCAGCGTGCGCGGCAATCTTGTACGCGATGACACCGTCTTTGACGTCCTTTTTATTCGGCAAGCCCAAGTGTTCTTTGGGCGTTACGTAGCATAACATTGCCGTGCCGTACCAGCCGATCATCGCTGCACCAATGGCGCTAGTGATGTGATCGTATCCAGGCGCAACGTCGGTGACAAGCGGGCCGAGCGTATAGAATGGCGCTTCGTTACAGACCGCGAGCTGGCGCTCCATATTTTCTTTGATAAGATGCATCTGCACGTGGCCGGGCCCTTCAATCATCGTTTGCACGTCATGCGCCCAGGCGATCTTGGTCAACTCACCCAAGGTGTCGAGTTCGGCAAACTGCGCAGCGTCGTTTGCGTCTGCAGTCGATCCTGGCCGCAAGCCGTCGCCGAGCGAGAAACAGACGTCATAGGCTTTCATGATCTCGCAAATCTCTTCGAAGTGCGTGTA
>JBPYDX010000226.1:0-12686 GCA_051986115.1 Candidatus Eremiobacteraceae bacterium | reverse complement strand
GAAAGACCGATCGCTGGTTTCAAAACCGCTGCCTCACCGCTTGGCAGCAGCGTTTTGAGTGCCAAATGTGAGCCGCGGGCCAGCCACTGTGTCGGAACGACAGGCACGCCGCGATCGCCAAGTTCTTGGAGATAGCGCTTGTTGATGTTCCAACGAATCAAATCAATGGGGTTGTAGAGCGGGGTTAGCGCAGCGACCGCTTCGGCCCACGACAAAAACGCCTCGTGGCGCACATCATAGTCCCAAGTTGAGCGGACGATGACGATGCCGGCTTGCGACCAGTCGACCGCGGGATCATCCCAGATCGATGCTGCAACGCGCAAGCCCCGCCGGCGCAAAAGATCGGCCGCAAGGCGATCGTCTGGATCTAACGCCGGCATACCGGCGTACGTAACAAACGTGAAGTCAGTCATGATGGCCCACAGCGGCCGATATTTATCGTATGCCTAGTGCCGCCTGTGCCTCGTTTAGCAATTCCAAGACAGCGCGGTCGTTGTAGTCAACGATCGACCCCCACAGGGCTCATTAGGCGGTCTTGTCAGACACCCTTTAGGGCGCAACGAGCTGCGCAAAAAGTTCCTTATCCACGTTCCCGCCGCTTAAAATTACTCCCACGCGTTTTCCCTGAAAAGGAACCTTGCCCGACAGTGCCGCGGCCAGCGCCGCCGCGCCAGAAGGCTCGACAATTTGTTGCGTTTGTTCGAGCCACAAGCGCATGGCAGTTTTTATTTCTTCATCAGATACGGTGAGAACGCCATCGGCCAGAACGCGCACCACCGGCCAGGTCAATTTACCAGGTGAATGCACGCGCAATCCGTCCGCAATGGTTTCTGGCTCCGCAATGGTGACGATCTCACCGCGTTGCCATGACAGTTGCCAATCGTTGCCCGCTTGCGGCTCCACACCAAACAGTGCAAGCCTGGGGCGTTCGTGCTTTGCAACCACGGCGCTGCCAGCGAGCAGTCCACCGCCCCCAAGGGGAACCAGCAGCGCATCAAGGTCGGGAACTTCTTGCAACAATTCTAAAGCTGCCGTTCCCTGGCCGGCCATGATGCGATAATCGTCAAACGGAGGGACCAAGACGGCGCCAGTCCGAGCACTGATCTCGTTGGCAATTTTCTCGCGGTCTTCGCTCGCACGCTTGTAGCTGACGACACGCGCGCCCTGCGACCTCGTCGCTTCAATTTTTGTCGTGGGCGCATCGTCTGGCATAACAATGGTTGCTTCGATGCCGAGCAAGTGAGCGGCAAGTGCAACGCCTTGGGCATGATTGCCCGAAGAAAATGCGACCACGCCTCGTGAGCGCTCATCTTCGCTCAGCTGACTTAGCCTATTGTAGGCACCGCGCAATTTGAACGCGCCCGCTTGCTGGAGATTCTCGCATTTGACGAATAGCAAGTTGCCCGCAACGTTGTCAAGCTCAGACTTTTGTATAACGGGCGTGCGCCGCGTTACGCCGCGCAAACGCGCGGCAGCAGAGATAATATCCTCGAAGGTAAGCGGAAGCGTCGGTGCCATCATGGGCATGACGTTCGTGTCGACAATTTGAGTTTACTTGCTTGATGTGCTAAGCGACCAGGGTATGTCTAGAAGAGCCCAGAAAAGCGTTGCTTCCAGCGAGGTTAAGCAGGCGAGTTTTTCCCATGCCAGTTTCTGATCGTCGTGTTCTCAAATACCTATCAATTGCCGTTGACATCCGCGATCGCATCGCGCGTGGATCGCTCAAGCCCGGCCAACAGCTTCCTGCGTCCGCGAGCTTAGCAAAGCAATATGGTGTCGCGTTGATGACCGTGCGCCAAGCGCTTGCACTCTTGGAGCAAGAAGGTACAGTTGAAGCGCGCCATGGTGCAGGGACATTTGTGGTTGATGGCATGCGCAAGGCACAAAAACGCTTTGGTAAGGTGCTGCTCGTGGAAGACGACGAAGCGCTCTGTGAGACCGTTGCCTCAGCGCTACGCGAGTACGGACACAAAGTCGATTTATCGCTGACTGGTCGTGACGCACTCACGCGGCTGCGCGCGCGCGAACCATACGATGCGATTGTCTTAGACTTGCGATTGCCCGACATGAACGGGATGGAGATCGTTGAGTATATTAAGTCGAATCGACCCGCACTTGGCCTCATCGTCGCAAGCGGTTATCTTGAGCAAGAAGACGTGTTACGCAGCGCCGAACGTTGGCCCATCATGATGCTGCGCAAACCATATGCAGCGAGCGACTTAATCGAGCGCTTGGGTTTGCTCTTACAACAGCGCCGCGAATACGCGCGCGCGTGACAGGAAACGAAACGCCAACCACACGTTGAGAATTGTCGTCACCGTCAAACAAGTGCCGGACACGAGCGCTGAGAAGACGCTCGATCCGCAGACCAAACGGCTCAATCGCACTGCGGTTGAGAACGTCCTTAATCCATTCGACGAATACGCAATAGAAGAAGCGCTGCGCCTGCGCGATTCGCTGGCCGACGGGTCGACTGTTACTATTTTGACCATGGCGCCGGGCAGCGGCGTCGATATTGTGCGTAAAGCGCTCGCCATGGGTGCCGACAGTGCCGCGCTGCTTTCCGATGAAGCGATCGGCGGCAGTGATACGATGGCGACTGCGTATCTGCTGGCTCGAGCACTGCAACACATTGGATTTGACCTTATCCTCTCAGGAACGCAAAGTACTGATGCCATTAATAGCGTGGTGCCGGCTGCAGTGGCTGAGCATTTGGGTATCCCAGCGCTGACGTACGCAAAAAAGTTGTCGCTCAATGGATCGACGGTCGATATTCAGCGCGAAACTGACAGCGGGTATTGCCGCGTTACCGCGCAGCTTCCAGCTTTGGTTTCGGTAACCAAGGGTATCAACGAGCCGCGCTACCCATCACTCAAAGGCATTATGGGCGCCAAGAAAAAGGAAGTCAAAGCCTTAACGCTGGGTGATATTGGAGCTGACACGGCGCGCGTTGGTGATAGCGGCGCGAAGACGCAAGTGGATGCATTTGCCGCGGTTGGCGCGCGCGCCAAAGGCGAAGTAATTCAAGCTTCTGATCCGGTCGAAGGCGCTCGTCGCATCATGGATTTTCTGATCGCAAATAAGGTCGTTTAGATGAAGGCCGTTTTCGCACTCGTCGAACACGAAACTGGACGCGTTCGCCGCAGCGGTTTGGAGTTGGCTACCAAAGCTGCAGACCTTGGTCGCGATCTAGGCGTGCCTTCGGGCGCGATTGTTTTGGGTCAAGGATCCGCCGAAGCCGCGACCGCACTCAAAGCCACGCCGATCGACAAGATTTATGTCGGTACGGATGTGCCGACAGAAAAATTTCTCATCGATCCCGCGGTCGACGCCCTAGAAGCGCTGCTTAAGGAAAGCGGGCGGGCTCTGCTGCTCGTTCCTGCGAACAACGCTGGCAAGGACATCGGTGCGCGCGTTGCGGTGCGACTCGGCGCCGGAGTCATTACCGAAGCCAATGACATTACAGCCAAAGACGGTCAGCTGCTTGTGCGTTCACCTAAGTTTGGCGGATCGGTGATTAGCACCGTTGCCTTTAAGAATTCTCCGAATGAAGTAATTGTGTGCCGCGCAAATAGCTTTGCAGCTCGCGACGAGCCGGGCAAGGGCGAAGAAATCGCTTTGCCTGCGCCCGCCGGAAAACAGTATCCGATGCGCATTGAAGATTGCGTAGCAGTCGAAGCCGGCAAGCTCTCGGTGGATGAAGCGGCGATCGTGGTTTCCGGTGGTCGCGGGCTCGGTGGCCCAGAGCACTTTGACATTATTGAAGCGCTTGCCGATGCACTAGGCGGAGCGGTTGGAGCATCGCGCGCAGCAGTTGATGCGGGCTGGATTCCACACGCGCATCAAGTCGGCCAGACCGGCAAAACAGTTACGCCGTCGCTGTACATCGCAGTGGGCATTTCCGGCGCTATTCAGCATAAAGTTGGGATGCGCAGTGCAGGCATTATCGTCGCTATCAATAAGGATAGCAACGCGCCGATTTTCGAGTTCAGTGACCTCGGCGTCGTCGGCGACCTCTTCGCGATAGTTCCCGAGCTGACGAAACTAGTAAAGGAAAGAAAAGGTAGCGCCTAGCCGTTGCCCGCTCGAGAGGAACAAACTTGCCCCGTTTTTTGATCCCCGGACTGCTCGTGGTCCTGATTTTCGCTATGTTTGTCGTTTCGACGCCATCCGGTGTCGCGGCGAAACCACACGGTCCAGCCCCAAGCCCGTCTCCTAGCTATTCTCCCACTCCGACCCCTGAAGAGCGCATCGCGACCCTCACCCAAACAGTTCGCGACAATCCCAACGACAAGGATTCCCAGGCCGAGCTTGGGTCGCTGCTGGTAGAGACGGGCAAGCCGGCAGACGGACGCGACCACCTCGAGACCGCTGTGCGCCTGGGGCTTGAGGATGCACAGACGTGGTATTGGATCGGCGTCGCCGACGGCGAGCTCGGTGACAACCAAGATGCGGTTTCTGCCTTCGAACGCGCCGAAAATCTTGACCCAGCCAACGAAGCCGTACTCACCAGTTTGGTGGGCGCATACTTGGAAGTTAACCGCCTCGATGACGCGATGCGCATCGCTAACCGAGCGGTCGAGCTGCACCCAACCGAAGCCATTGGTTACGATCAGGTCGGGATGGTGCAGCTGAACGAGGGCCATTTCGATCAGGGTCGCGCCTCACTGAACAAGGCGATTTCGATCGACCCAAAAGATACGCGCGCTAAACTACTCATCGCGCGATCGTATATGGGCCAGAGTGCCCCCGATCCGGACAAGGCGCTTGCCATCTACAACGCTATCTTGGTTGATGATCCAAAAAATGTCGACGCGCTCCAAGGCAAAGCAGAGGCGCTGGGGCGCAAGAACGACATTGGCGGCTCGGTTGGCGCGTATCAGCAACTTCAAAAACTTCAACCCGATGATGTCGAGTGGGAAGATGACATCGCCCAGCTTTACCTGGAAAAAAACATGGTCGCCCCCGCGCGTCAACAATTTGCTCAAGCGATCAAAGACCACCCCAAGGCTTCAGAACCGTTTGCGTTGCAAGCCGAGTATGACTCGCGCCAAAAAAACTACGCTCAGTCTGAAAAGGAATACGAGTCCGCCTTGGCCTTGGACCCGCAAAGCATGACGCTCTTATTTGAGTACGGGCGGCTCGAACTTTTAGCACTGCGCCATTACACCAAAGCGCAAGACGCTTTCTCGCGTCTGGCAAACTTGCAGCCAAACAACGCCGAAGCGCTCTTTTGGCTCGGCCAGTCGTATGCCGCAGAGAACCAGTGGGCCCAGGCGCGCGACGAATTTCAGCAATCCTTCGAGCTTGCGCACACCTATCAGGGCCTGTTCAACCTTGGCCTTGCATACTTCAACTTGAAAGACTACAAGCAATCGTTGCAGATTTTCGAAGCGCTGGCCGCGCATCAAGATAAGGCGCACCCTGATCCGCAACTGTGGTTCGTGCTAGGCGAAACGTACCGGCACCTTGGCGACAAAAAAAATGCCACCGCTGCATATAAGCGCTATTTGGCCTACGTTCCCAGCGGTGATGGTGCCGACAAGGCGAGATCCTACATTAAAGAGCTAGGCGGCACCTAACGATCGCCGCTAGCACAGCCAGCGTTGCACTTCCTCAACCATGAAGCGCAAGCGTTCATCCTTTGGTGCAATGGCCTGCGGCACTGCAACGTCGATGGAGTGCTTGCCGAAATCATAGGCCAGCGAGGATCCACTCGTTCGCAGATTGTCAAGCGAATAGCCGCCCTCCAAGACGAACGCAAGTCCAGCTTGGCAGCGGCTCGCAACTTCTCCCAATAAGCCGCACAAAGCGTCGACCGCCCGCGGCGCAACGGGCAAGCCCGCAATCGGGTCGCCGGCCAGAAAATCAAATCCGGCAGAGGCTAGAATGATCGTAGGCTTGAGGCGCTGAGCGAGCGGCGGAAGAAGGCTCGACCACACAGCGATAAAGTCTGTCGTGTCGGTTGAGTGCGGAAATGGTATATCAATAACAAAACCGGCGTCGCTCATTTTCGATTCGTTGAATGCACCAGTTCCGGGATATGCTGGATACGCATGGGTTGAGATGAAACCCAAGCCGTTTGTTCGTTGCTCGAGCGCGCTTTCGACCCATGCCTGCGTGCCGTTGCCATGATGGTAATCGAAATCGACGATAAGCACTCGATGCCCGCTGCGTAAGGCTGTTGCCGCAGCGACTGCTATATTGTTAAAAACGCAAAATCCCATGCCACGGCGAGGTTCGGCGTGATGACCTGGTGGACGAACGACTGCAAGGGCTGGGTCGTCGGCGCTGCCTGCGCGAACCGCTTCAACCGCGGCGCCAGCAGCTGCGAGCGCAATAGCAAATGTGTCATGGGAGACGGCGGTGTCGCCTGTGGGCAGCTCGCCGATGTTGCCGGCAGGAACGAGCTCGCACGCACGCTGGACAATATCAATGTAAGGTTGCTGATGAACTGTTTCAATAATTGCCGTCGAGGCTGCGCTCGGCTTGGCAAAGGTGGCGCGCGAGACACCGCCTGCTTCTAAGCCGCCAACAAAAGCTTCCAGGCGTGCGGCGCGCTCGGGGTGTCCGAAACCCGTGTCGTGTTGCTCGTAGAGCGGGTCGAAAAAAACCTTAAGGATGAATGGATGCCCCGATCTTGGCGATTTCCTTTTGCGGCAAATCTCCGACGATCGTTAGGTTGAGGCCTCCTGCGTTCCATGATGCCAGCGTCTGCCCGGCAATGTTCGCCATTTCTCCCGAAGTGTCGCCGATTTGAATTGGGCGCGGTGTCGCGCGATCGAAGCGCGGTATTCTCGCCGTCGCATTCTCAAACAGAGAAAACATCCGCAGGCCGTCGCTATAGACGAATTCAATCGTGTGAACCCCGTCGTTCGAGCTTAGGCTGCCACTTTTGAGAACGAATCCATCGGGCAGATATTTTGGATCGGCAAATTTGAAATCAACTGTCTTAACCAGCGCCGCGGTGTCGGTAGTTGCCTTTCCGTAGGTCGTGCCTGCCACGAGCGTCATCCCAGCGGGAACGGTCAAACTGAAAAGACCCGATGGGAAGCTCACGCCTACATTGATCGAATCGAAGCTCGATTTGGAGGCCACCGATCCTTCAGCATTATAGTTCTCGGTTCGCAAAATGAGCTTGGTCTGATTGTCAGCCCAGATGCGTTGCACGAGCGTCCCCGTGTGCTTGGAGACGAGCGAAATACTTGTGGCCTTGCGCCCGGCAACCGAACTTGATGGTCCTGTTTCGATCGTATAATTCTGATCGATTTGGGCGACGTCAACGGGTTCTGCGACACCCGGTGCGGCCTCGCTCCAATCATGGCTGATAACGCGATTGTTTGATGGTTCGTACTGATACGCGAGCTTCTCATTGCTGACGATCATGCGCCCGTAGGCATCGGCTGGAGCCAGATACCAAATTCTCCAGGAATACGGTTGTTGGTGTTCGATGCGTGCAACGGTCGAGAGCGCGCGGTCACTTTCGTACACGACCGACGTTAAGGTGCCTGAATAGGAGACGTGATCGTCCGCCGCAACTGCCTGCGCGTAGAGCGCCTTGCCATCAGTGCTTGCAGCAAGACTTGGCTCAAATTGTAAGCCCGCCGCCATAAGGGTGGCGGCGAGCAACAGAAGGGCGTCGCGCCTAGCGCGCTTGAGCATTCGTCGGAGCGTCGTTTGACGTTAAGAGATACGCGCTATAGGCGCGGTCGCCAACTTGCGAGGTCATGGTGTGAGCAACGTGCTGCTGCACGTAGTAATCAGCAGAGAGTTGCGGCGCAGCGTACGTGTTGTGCAAGTACGTGCTGATGCCAGCTACAAGCAAGATGGCGGCGGCCGTTGGCGCGAGCACGATCGGACGCCACAAGGACTGCAAACCGTGGAGAACGCCGGCAGTCTTATCTTTGCGCACCGCTTGGCGAACGCCCGCGATCACCGAGGTTGGCAAATCAAGCTCGCGCGCATAGGCGGCCTGCAGCGTTTGCGTCAGCGAGGTTTGCGCCGCAAACTCTTCGCGGCAGCTTGCACATGACTGGATGTGTTGATAGACGGCTGCATCGCTCGCGGCATCGAGCTCGCCATGCTGGTAGTCAGTTATCAATTCAGCGCACTGTTTGCAGGTCATATGATCGTCTTTCTTTTAATGTTGCGGTCCTTCGTCGGCCGTCCTTAGTGTAACGCACGGGGCTGCGCTTTCGTTCCGCGCAGCGGTAAGAGCTTAAAAACTCCGTAGAAGCCGGCTTTTGTCCCGAAAAATGGTGGTTCACGGCGAGAGTCCATGGCGATGTTCCTGCGCGCGGGCTTGTGGAATAAGCTTTCGCAGCTGCAAGCGAGCTCGGTGCAGGCGAGACCGAACCGTGCCGATAGAGCAAGCCATGATGTCGGCAATCTCTTGGTACGAGCGCTCTTCGACATCGGCCAAGAGTACCACGGCGCGTTGATCTGCTGTCAGGTGGGAAAGGGCTTGCTGGACCGGAGCCGAGAGCTGACGTTCGTGGAGCGTCGCAATCGGATCGTGCTGCGAAGCATCGGCCGGGAGCTCGTGGAGCATGTTGTCGGCCGGAAGCTCTTGTAAGAAAACACCCTTGCGTTTTCGCAGCTCGTCGCGGTGCAAGTTGGTGACGATGCGATATATCCAAGAAAGGAAGGAGGTCCCGGGCTGAAAGGAACGCCAAGCACGAAACACTCGAATAAATGCTTCTTGGGTGAGATCTCGAGCATCGGCTTCGTTCCCGGTTAACCGATATGCATAGTTATACGTTTGCCTTCCATACGTTTCCATCGCGTGCTCGAGAAACGCGTTTTGGTCTTGTGTGGGCGGCTCGTCCGGTTGACGATGTCTGGGCGTCACGGCAAAGGTTTTTTAGATGATGCTAAAGGTTGACCTGCATCTGCATACCACCGAGTCGGACGGTGTCTTAGCACCTGCGGCACTTATGAGCGCCGTCGCGTCTGCCGGTTTGGACTACTTCTCGATCACCGATCACGATACGCTTGCCATGTACGAGCGCCATGGCGCGTTACTCGAAAAGTTTGGCCGCAAAGTAATCGCCGGAGTTGAAGTAAGTACGAATACCGGCGATCGCGAGGTACATATTCTCGGCTATGGCGTGCCGGCTGATGGCGGGGGGTTGGACGGCATTCTTGTGGACCGCCGCCAGGCCAGACGTATTCGCGCTGAGCAGATTGTTGACTTGTTACAACGTAACGGCGTCTCGATAGCGATGAGCGATGTGGAACAACGCGCTGGTGCCGGCATGATCGGGCGCCCCCATATCGCGCGCACGCTCGTCGACGGCGGCTTCGCACGCGATGTGTCCGACGCATTCGATCGTTACATCGGCACCGGTTGTGTTGCCTATGTACCCTCATCGCAGATAACGCCAGCGCAGGCGATTCGCGCGATTAATGAAAGCGGCGGCGTCTCGGTACTCGCGCATCCAACGCGCAACGCCGCCGAAGAATTGCTCGACGACTTCATCAGCCATGGCCTTGCGGGGATTGAAGTGTATTCAACAAGTCATACGATACACGATGCGGAGCGGTTGCGTTCACGTGCGCGCAAGCATGGTTTGGTCATGACGGCAGGCACCGATTTTCACGGACCAACTGAGATGAATCCGCTGCCTGGCGTCGAGCTTGAGGACCAAGACCTCAGCGCCTTCCTCGCCCGCTTGCAGCGCTAACGACTTCCTAGCGCGAGCGTTCGGCAGCTTCCACAATGCTGCGCAGTAGCACGGCTGTCGTCACTGGCCCGACGCCGCCGGGCACGGGCGTAAGCAAGCCCGCGACCGGAAGCACCGCGTCAGCGTCGACGTCGCCGACAAAATGGCCGTCAACAAAATTCGTACCGACATCGATGACGGTTGCACCCGGTTGCACCATCGCTGCGTCAACAAACTTCGGCTTGCCCACTGCTGCGACCAAGATTTCAGCCTCGCGCGCAATCGCGGCCAAATCTTTGGTATGTGAGTGACAGATCGTCACTGTTGCGTTGGCTGCCGTTAGCAACAGCGCAACGGGTCGGCCCACGACGGCAGAACGGCCTAGGACGACTGCACGCGCACCATCCAGGGCGGGGACATTGGGCTGGCGCAAAAGCTCCATAACGGCTCCGGCTGTCGCCGGCACGAAAAACGTTTCGCCTGCCACCAACAAACCTTGATTGTAAGGATGCGCGCCGTCGACGTCTTTGCGTGGATCGATCTCCTCCGCAATCCGCTCTGCGTCTAACCGAGCCGGCAAGGGCCGCTGTACCATCATCGCGTGGATGCGCCGATCGTCAACAATATCTGCGACCGCAACGAGCACGTCATTGGTCGACGCATCGTCGGGAAGTTGACGAATGTCGATCTCGACGCCCAGCGACGCCGCACTTTTGGCGATCTGCTCGGCGTAGAGGCGTCCTGGCTCATCCCCGGCGAGCAACACGATTGCGCACATTGGCAGCACGCCGCGCGAGCGTAGTGTTTGGGCACGGGCTTTCACTTGCTCGCGAATGGCGCGCGCGATAGGACGCCCATCAAGCACCAGCCCGGGACTCATCTTAGCGCTCAACCTTGACGCGCAGTTTTCCTAAGATCACTTCTACGAGCAAACTAACTTGTGCCAAATCGTCATGGAGTTTGTCATTATAACCACGCACCAGCGTCTTGTCTTTGAGCGCACCCGCGTTAATTTCAATATTCAAAGCCGCGCCGTGAGCAGCGGCCTGCAAGCACAACGCTGCGCAGCCAATATCGCTTAGGGCGTTCGGATTGCCGATGTCGGCAAGCTCGACTGCGAGATCACATACCCTGCGTGTCGCTTCAAGCACGCGCTGGGGTGGTGCGATGGCGCCGACCAACGCAGCTTGGATGCCAGCGCTGCGTGCCTCACGCTCACCATCGGTTCCCTTCGGCAGACGATACGCCGCGCTGACGCGATCGAATGACGCCGCGTCTTCGTCGACCAATGCGAGCAGGGTGTCTGTAAGCGACCCTGCGGATTCGGCGATCGACTTGCAGCGTTGTGCAACAACCGCATGCTTGGGGGAATTACTTGTCAACAACGCGACCATGCGGACAAGACCTGCTCCAAAGGCGCCGACTGCTGCTGCCACACTGCCACCGCCTGGCGTTGGATCAGCCGAAGCAAGCTTGCGCGCAAAAGCATCCATCGAGAGCGCAGTAAGTGACAAAAAACTCTCCTTTTCAGGTGGCGTTGTGCGTTCGGCTCGCTCATTTGGGGTCCTGGTCGCAGGCGCACCAAGCTATTGCCAGGAGTCTCAAAGATGTGGCCTAAAGACCGGCTGCTACCGCACCACGCCGATGATACACTCATTTCATTCCACCGGAGGGCCTTGTTTTGTCCGCTCAACTGGACGCAAAAAGTAAGTTTGACGTCAAAGATCCAGCGCTCGCTGCAGAGGGCAGCCGCCGCGTCGCCTGGGCGGCCCAAAGCATGCCCGTGCTGCGCGCAATCAAAGACCGCTTCGCAAAAGAACGCCCGCTCTCTGGGCTGCGCATCGGAGCGTGTTTGCATGTGACAACGGAAACGGCAAACCTGATGATGACACTTGCCGCAGGCGGCGCCGAAATCTGGCTGTGTGCAAGCAACCCACTGTCAACGCAAGATGACGTTGCTGCATTTCTTGCTATCGATCAAAAGATGAACGTCTTCTCGGTCAAAGGCGAAGACAACGCTCGTTATTATAGCCATATCGAGGAAGTCATCAAAGCAGGTCTGCAGTTCACCATGGATGATGGTTGCGATTTGGTGACCACGCTCGTATCGAAGTTCAGAGAAAAATTAAGTGCTATTGTCGGTGGCACAGAGGAGACGACGACTGGCGTCATCCGTTTGCGCAGCATGGAAAAAGAGGGCGTACTTGGCTATCCGATTATCGCCGTTAACGACGCGCTGACCAAGCATCTCTTTGACAACCGCTACGGCACAGGGCAGTCAACGCTGGATGGCATTATCCGCGCAACTAACGTGCTGCTCGCCGGCAAGACTGTTGTGGTCGCGGGTTACGGATGGTGTGGTCGAGGCATTGCCCAACGTGCGCGCGGTCTTGGTGCGCAAGTAGTCATTACGGAGATTGATCCGACCAAGGCGCTCGAAGCGGTCATGGACGGTCACGCGGTCATGACCATGAACGAGGCTGCAGGCCGCGGCGACATTTTCATTACGGTCACTGGCAACACGCACGTGCTGCGTGAAGAGCACTTTCTCGCGATGAAGAATGGAGCGTTAGTTGCCAACAGCGGACACTTCAATGTCGAGATCGACATCGATGCGCTCGAGCGACTCGCCGAAGGCGAAAAGACTCGCCCCCGCGAGTTCGTCGAACAGTATCGCCTCGGCGATGAACGCAGTATCAATTTGCTGGGTGAAGGGCGCCTGATCAACCTTGCTGCTGCCGAGGGTCACCCGGCTGCTGTCATGGATATGTCATTTGCCAACCAGGCGTTGGCCGCAGAGTATCTTGTGAAAAAACGTGGAACTCTCAAACCAGACGTGTACCCCGTCCCCAAAGCCATCGATGAAGAGATTGCTCGCCTCAAGCTGGCTAGTCTTGGCGTAAGCATTGATAACTTGACACCAGAGCAAACAAAATATTTGGCATCGTGGAACGAAGGAACGTAAAAACTATGACACGAGTGAGAAAGTTATTCACCTCAGAAAGCGTCACCGAAGGGCAC
>JBPYDX010000225.1:0-2935 GCA_051986115.1 Candidatus Eremiobacteraceae bacterium | reverse complement strand
GTCCGAGGCGATCCTAAGGAAATTCTCGAGAATGCGAGGCCCGCAGGATGTGAGCACCGATTCGGGATGAAATTGCAACCCAAACGTGCGGTGAGTACGATGAGCGATCGCCATGAGCAACCCATCTTCGCTGCGAGCGACAATGTTAAGGCCACTGTTAGCTAGGCTAGGCTCGTCAATGACCAATGAATGATAGCGGGTCGCTGCAAACTGAGTTGGGCAACCGTCGAAGAGTTCAATGTCGTCGTGCCCTATTTGTGAAGTTTGCCCATGGACAATGGCTGGCGCCGGTGCGACGTGGGCGCCAAAGGCGACGCCGATCGCTTGATGACCAAGGCAAATGCCTAAAATCGGTAGCTGCCCACTAAAATGGGCAACAACATCAACCGATCGTCCAGCATTCTGCGGCACTCCAGGTCCGGGAGAAATAATGATTGCCGGACGATCCAGCGCAACTTCTTCAACTTCAATAGCGTCGCAACGCTGAACACGCACTGGCGCCCCGAGCGAGCCGACTGCTTGCGCTAGATTGAAAGTAAACGAGTCGTAATTATCGATGATGAGAACGTCCATGTTACAGTGCCCCATCGCCGCACAGTGCAACTTGCAGCGGCATCGCTTTTGCTCGGCACTCGGCGTCTTCGCGCTCGGCGATTGAGCCAGCAACAATGCCTGCGCCGGCGCTGACCGTTGCACGTCCCCGGAACACGTCCGCGCTTCGCAGGACGATGCAGGCATCAAGCGAGCCATCGAACCCAAAACGCATCACGCTGCCTCCATAATAACCGCGCCGACGCCCTTCAATGGCTGCAATTAGTTGCAGTGCGCGGATCTTAGGCGCACCCGACACGGTACCAGCTGGAAACGTTGCGGCGAAGAGATCGAAAGCATCGCACTCCCCGCGCAAACGGCCGCGAACTTCGGAAACGAGGTGCATCACGTGACTGTAGCGCTCGACAGCGCCAAGTTCGCTGACGACAATACTGCCGTACTCACACACGCGTCCGAGATCGTTGCGCCCCAAGTCAACGAGCATGACGTGCTCGGCCCGCTCTTTTGGGTCGCTGCACAGGTCGTCGATTGCCGACTGCTCTGAATGGAGGTCGCTGGGCCGCGGTCTCGTTCCGGCCAGCGGTCGCAAACGCACATTGCGATCATCCATCTGACACAGCATCTCCGGCGACGAGCCCAAAAGCGTTCGCCCATCGAACTCGAGGTAGTACATATAAGGCGAAGGGTTGATCGAGCGCAACCTGCGGTAAGCGGGAAACGGATCTTGGCCCGTTTGCGTGCTCCAAATTTGTGAGAGCACGATCTGAAAAACCTCACCGCTACGAATCGAGCTTTGCCCACTTTGCACCATGCTAGCGAACTTTGAAACTTCGGCCATCGGGCGCAACGTATTGGCTGCAGGCAGGGCACCGAGCGGACCGATTGCTGCATCTTGCAGCTTGACTATGACTGCGTCTGCGATTTGCCGATCACGTTCGTCAGCTATGATGGCCGCGGTGTGCGTGAAATGGTCGAACACCACGATGATGCGCGGCACAACCAAGTGTAGGTCAGGGCACGCGCCCGTCGGATGCGGTGCGTAGGTAATTTTCTCGAAGTAGCCCGCTAATTCGAACGCTGCAATTCCATAGGCTCCGACAAACGCGCCGTAGCGCTTTGGAAGCGGTGACGGCGCACAATCAGCCACGAGCCTTCGCGCCGCATTAAGAACGTAGCGACCCTCGAAGAAAGACGATCCCACAGGCGTGCGCAAAGTGACGACGCCGCCCGCCGCAACAAGGTCGCCTAACGCGCCGAGGCCGATGATTGAATGGCGCGCTAACTCTCCCGCGCCAGGCGCGCTTTCCAGCAAAAATGATGGACCGGTCAGCCAGTTGCGCACGGCTTCATAGGCCGCAATAGGCGTAACGCTGTCCAAGAGCAGTTCGTGAATATATAGTTTCGATCCAACGCCAACAGTATCAATCACTTGTGCAATCGGCCGAAGCGCATTCGGCCGCTCCTTTAACAAAAAAGAAAACGGGCTCGAAATTGTTCGAGCCCGCCGAAGAGGCACCGGTGGGGACGCTGACTACAGCAACAGCGCCTCACCGCGTTCTTGCGGAGCGGGCCTGTTGCGCCACCAAGCCTGGGTAGAATACTTCATAGGGACGACAGAATGCGACGAGTCGCAGAATTCTCCTCTTATGAAAATTTTCTGAAAAAAATTGCGTTACTGAAGCAGCTCGACCTGAGCCATCGGCGCCGCATCCCCCTTGCGCACCCGGGTACGGATGATGCGCGTGTAGCCTCCGTTGCGGCCAGCGAGGCTGGGAGCGATCACATCGAAGAGCTTCTTAACGACGTCGTCCGACGTCAAGTAGGCTGCAACCAAACGACGGCTGTGCAGGTCGCCCTTTTTTGCCCGCGTGATCATGCGAGCAGCAGTACGGGAGACCTCTTTGGCCCTGGTTACCGTCGTTTGGATGGCTCCGTGCGTAAACAACGACGTTGTCAAGTTGCGCAGCATCGCGCGACGGTGGTCGTCGTTGCGCCCTAGGCGCCGGTCCGCTTTGTTGTGACGCATAGCGTTACGCGGCCCGCAAGGACAACCCGCGCTCGGCCAGTTTCTCCTTGATTTCGTCGACTGATTTCTTGCCCAAATTGCGCATGTTCATGATCTCGTCTTCGGTCTTTTGTAGAAGCTCGGAGATCTTTGTAATGCCTGCGCGCTTCAGGCAGTTGTACGAACGCACCGACAGGTCCAGCTCGTCGACAGGGATATCCCAGTTCGCAAACGGCTTGGCCTCTTCAGCCGGAATCTCAACCTCGGTGCGACCGCTAAAGCTGACAAACAACGACAGCTGATCGCCCAAAATCTTGGCGGCGGTACTTAAGGCTTCATCCGGCGTAATGCTGCCGTTGGTCTCAAGCTCCAAGATCA
>JBPYDX010000224.1:0-8366 GCA_051986115.1 Candidatus Eremiobacteraceae bacterium | reverse complement strand
TGTTGTTGGTCGCGGGGCTTGTCGCTTCGAGCGCTGCCCCAGCTCGAACGGACAACGGGCCTTTAGCCCAGCAGAACTCTACCTTACCACCAGGTGTACCATATGCGGCTCCGACCGATCCCATTGTGATTGCTCGCATCGATTTACCACCGGGCCCTGTTAACGGCGGGGACATAGTCTCTGGCCGTGTCATTACATCGAGCAATGTTGCAGCGCTAACAGCTCGCGTGGGCAGCTACGTTATCGGCGTTCCGAAGATTGCGCCGGGCACATTCGCGCTGGCGGTTCGCGTGCCGCATTTTCCGCTGCCATCGTACCGAGCCCGCATCGTCATCACCGCGATACGTGCTGATGGGCTGAAGCTCGAACAAACCATCGCACTGAAGATCCTCTACTAGTTCAATGAAGGAAGCGCGCGTAGTCGTTCTCGTCATAGACGGCGGGGGCGTCGGTGCAAGCGAAGACGCGCCAACGTACGGTGACGCACCAACGGTTAACTCGCTTGGAAATACAGCCAGAGTTGCTGGCGGGCTGCGCATGCCCAATTTTGAAAAGCTGGGCCTAGGATGTCTGACACCGATGCAAAGCGTTGCGCGCGTTGCACAGCCACTTGCCTGTTGTGCTCGCCTTCGCGAAGCGAGCAATGGCAAAGACAGCGTGACCGGACATTGGGAGATGATGGGGATCAAAATCGTGCATGCGTTTCCCACCTATCCCAACGGATTTCCAAGCGACATTATCGAGCAGTTCGAAGCGGCGATCGGTCGCCGCATCTTGGGCAACACGGTAGCCTCTGGAACGGAGATCATCGAGCGCCTCGGGCCAAAGCATCTCGAGACTGGCCGGCCAATTGTGTACACGTCGGCTGACTCGGTGTTTCAGGTAGCCGCGCACGAGGACATCGTGCCCTTAGAACTGCTCTGGGCGTGGTGCGAAAAGGCTCGAGCAATACTGGTGCCGCCAAACCGAGTTAATAGGGTAATCGCGCGCCCGTTTGTGGGGCGTCCCGGTGCGTTCGTTCGCACCGCCGGACGCCGAGATTATGCCGTCGCACCGCCATCGCCAAGCTTGCTCGAACGATTGCAAGAGGCGGGCGTGACAACGGTTGGTTTGGGGAAGATACAGGACATCTATTCGTGCCAGGGCATTGCAGCCGGGAGCCGAACCGCCGACAATGCCGAGGGCATCGCCAAGACCCTGCAATGGCTGCGCCGCAACGAAAGCGGCTTTTGCTTCACCAATCTGAACGACTTCGACTCCAAGTACGGCCACCGGCGGGATCCGGATGGATATGCAAAGGCGCTCGTTTCGCTCGACAAGGGGTTAGCTGAAGTGCTCGACAGCCTGCGTAATGGTGACCGGTTAATAATTACAGCCGATCACGGATGCGATCCGACAGCTCCTGGAACAGATCACACTCGCGAGTTTGCACCGCTGCTGGATTACCGTCCTGGATTTCCTGGAGGCGTTTTGGGTGAACTCGATTCGTTCGCACAAGTTGGTCAGCGTGTGCTGGAAGCATTCGATGTGACTGCACCCGATCAGGCATTGCTCGTATGATAGCGACACTAACCACCCGCAAGACAAGTGCGCTCGAGCGGGAGCTCCAGCTTGCGGTGCGAGCGAGTCGCTGGCGCCAATCCGCGCGCCCAGTCCCGTGGTGGTGGAATGCAGCCAAACGTTGTATCGACATCATCGGGGGCGTTTTTGTTTTTCTGGTCGCGTTACCGCTCTTCGCGCTCATCGCGCTGGCGGTTAAATTGGCGTCACCTGGGCCAGCGTTTTTTGTGCAAGAGCGTGTCGGGCGCAACGGCAAGCCCTTTAAAATGTTCAAGTTCCGAACGATGGTAAACGGTGCACACTTGCTGCACAAGCACGTTGCGCATTTGAATCAGTGCGACGGCCCAGCACTCAAAATTCCCAATGACCCACGCTTGCACGTCCTGGGTGCATTTCTGCGACGCAGTAGCCTGGATGAGTTACCGCAGCTTCTCAACGTCATTCGCGGCGAAATGAGTCTGGTTGGCCCCAGACCCGCGCTGCCTCACGAAGTTGAAAGTTACCTCCCCCACTACCATCAGCGCTTGACGGTAGCACCCGGCATGACGGGGCTATGGCAAGTGAGTGGCAGAACAAACGTTCAGTTCCGCAGGTGGATGGCGATGGACGTCTGGTACGCGCGACATTGGTCGCCGCTCGTTGATGCTCGCATTCTGCTGCAAACACCCACGGCTGTGTTGCGGCGCGAAGGAGCGTGGTGACGGCGGCACTGACCTTCTTCCCGCCTGTCATCGATCAGAGCCTACATCGCGTCCCCCTCGATCCTTGGTCCGTCGCGCTCTTTGCTGGGCTGACTGCGGCGAGTGGATACCTCGCATTTCGACGCTCCCCGTGGGTTGGCGCACTGGTCGCCTTTGCAGTTCCCTTCGCGTTCTACCGTGACATAGGCCAGACGACTCTCACGGCGGAGAAGTGCCTCATTCTTGGCTGCGCTGTCGGTCTGCTGGCAAGCGGCGCGCCGCTGGTTCCGCGATCAAAAAGTACGCAACGCATTCTTCTTGCCGCGCTGTTCGTGCTCTTGGCCGTTGCATTATCTGCATATAACGCAGTCTATCTCGGTTCCGTTGTGCGCGAATTTTTCAAACAGGTTGAATATCTGGTGCTCTTGTGGGTTGCGGCTACGCTGGCCGAGCGCGTGGCGCGCTCTCCATTATATTTTTCTTACGGCGTGTGCGCTGCCGGCGCCATCGTCGCTACCTACGCTCTCGCGCAAGCGGTCATTGGCGGCGCACCGTCGGGTATGTGGGTAAATGGCCACACAGTGCCCCGTGTTACCGGGAGCCTCGAAGGCCCAAATCAGCTAGCAGGTTTTCTTGAAGCAACGCTTCCTGTGCTGTGGGTTTGGCCGATGATCGTAGCAAATTGGCAGCGGCTACGCATTTATTCCACCACGAGCGCGACCGCGGCGCTGATTTTAACGCAATCGCGCGCCGGCATTTTGATGGCCGCAGTATGCTACGCTTTGTTGTGGCGCATGCGACCAAAAGCCGCGCGCTCTGCTGCGGTGGCTACAATAACCGGCGCCGCACTTGGTGTGACAATCAGCATCGCATGGTTTGTTGTTTGGGCGCACGCAAGCTGGGCAGATTTTGCGCGCTTGTTTCTTCTGGACATCCCGACGACCGCCGGTGGCGTTGGTACGCGAGCACAATTGTGGCCGGCAGCACTAGCGCTCTTTCTCCGCCATCCTCTTGTTGGAGTCGGCGCTGGAAATTTTAGCGCACTCTTGCCGACGGTTGGATTGCATGGCATCGTTAACCAAGCCGCGAGTTTGCCGTTGCAAACGCTGGCTGAGACAGGGCTCGTTGGTGTAGTCGCGCTCATTGCATTTGCAGTTGTCGCATTGCGGGAAACATTTGCGTTGCGCAACACATCACCGTTGGCTTTGGCTGCTTTTCTTGCACTTGTGAGCCTGCTCGCGCACCAACTGGTCGATGATTTGTTTTTCTTTCCAAAGGTGGCGTCGCTGTGCTGGCTGCTGCTTGGTTACGGAACTGCAAGCGAGCAGGAGGTCCAAGAACAATCACCCAGCGAGCGCGCGCTCGAGACCGTACCACTTGCAAGGGAGGCTTCGTAACCGAGTCGTAAGCTCGGAGCATCCATGAAGAGTAGTGTAACCTCGTCTACGGTCGCCGTGATGCTCGCGACACTGCTGAGCATGGTGCTCGGTTTTGCTCGCGAGGTCGTTAATGCGCGCTATTACGGCGAGCGCTGGGAACTTGACGCGTTCCTAGTTGCGGCGATCTTGCCTACATTAGTATTTGGCGTCTTCAATGGCGCACTTGTCAGCGCACTCGTGCCGATCTTCAGCGGTTACTTTGCTTCGGGCAAAAACGAGGAAGCTTGGCGTCTTTCCAGCACCGTCATCAACGCACTGGTGATCGTCTTGTCCGTCCTCGCGCTTGGCGCATGGATTGCAGCGCCGTGGCTTGTGCGTTTGGTAGCCACTGGTTTCCCGCCCCCAGAAGCCGGCGTAACGGTCGTCATGACTCGTGTCTTAATGCCCACCATTGTCGCGACATCGATTGCGGGTGTCGTACAAGCGCTGCTCAACGCTCAGCGCAGTTATCGCGCAGCATCGCTGCAGGGTGCGGCGGTAAACTTGTGCACGATCGTTTTTATTTTACTTTTCTTCCATGCCTATGGCATCTATGCGCTCGTCTTCGGCACGGCGTTTGGGCTCTTTGCCCAGTTGCTCGTGCAGCTTCCTAGCTATTTGCGACGCTGCCAATATCGTTTTGTGCTGGATCTGCACCATCCGGGCTTGCGCGGCTTGGGGATGATCTTAGGCCCCGTCATCGTCGGCTCGGCGGTTGGGCAAGTTAATTTGCTCTTTGATAAATATTTTGCGTCGACGTTGCCGCCAGGGAATATCGCCGCCATGCAATACGCGACGAAGGTAGTCGGGTTTCCGCAACAGCTTTTTGCCGTCGCAATTGCGACCGTTATCTTCCCGATTCTGTCTGCGCAGTTCGCGCGTAGTGAGCTAACATCGCTGCGCAACACTGCATCGGCGGGGCTGCGCATAACATCGCTCATTACCATTCCGGCCGCCTTTGGACTCATCGCGCTGGCGCGGCCAATCATCAGCGTGCTGTTCGAACGCGGTGCGTTCACGTCAGGCGACGTCATTCGCACGGCGGGCGCCATGCAATTCTATGCGGTCGGGTTGCTCGGACTCGCCGCGAGTATCGTCCTCACACGCTGCTTCTTTGCGATGCACGATTCGAAAACTCCGGTGATCATCGCAAGCGCAGTAATGGTCCTCAATGTCGTTTTGTCCGCGTTAACAGTCCGGCATTTTGGCATCAACGGTCTGGCCGCGTCAAACTCGTTCGCATCGGTCGTCGAGGCACTCGTGCTCGGCGCGCTGTTCATGCGCCGCGTTGGCATTGCCGACGATTTGTTGGCGGGCGCATCCTTTGCTTCGACCCTAGTCGCAGCGGTTGCCATGGGTGCTACTGCGTGGGCTATTTCCACGGCGCTCTGGCACGTCGCGGCTCCGTTCTGGCAACACGCGGCCATTTTGGCGATCAGCATGCTCGCCGGAAGTTTGGTTTTCATCGGTATCGGATCGGCATTGCGCATTCGAGAGCTCTCCCAGCTTTGGGACTTGGTAGTTGCGCGCGCTTCAACGCGATCTGCGGCGCAACTGTAGCGCCGCATGTCCGACTTGACGCTGCGCCTCACTCTCGCAAAAAATTTCCTTGCCAAACAAATCAAGCTCCGCCCCAAAGTCGCCATCATCTTGGGCTCGGGATTGGGCAAAATTGCGCAGATGGTCGAACCCGATGCAGCAATCCCCTACGCGCAAATTCCAGATTTCCCGGCGATCAGCGTAAGCGGCCACCAAGGACAGCTGGTTGCCGGACGCATAGCCGGAAAGTACGAGGTCCTCATCTTTCAGGGACGTCCTCATTACTACGAGGGCTTGAGCATGCACCAAGCGGCGTATCCCGCCTACGTTGCGCACGCGCTCGGTGCATCCGTTCTGATCGTCACCAACGCCGCAGGCGGTATTAATGAAAGCTACGAGCCTGGCGATCTTATGCTCATCCGCGACCATCTCAACCTGATGAGCGACAATCCGCTGCGGGGTTTCCAAACGTTGGCAAATGCGCAGCGGTTCCCAGCGTTGACGAACGCATACGACGTCGACCTGCTTTGGCGAGCGATCTACGTCGCGCGATCGGCGCAAATAAAACTGAACATGGGAGTCTACGCGGCGTTGGCTGGGCCGGCGTACGAAACGAACGCAGAATTGCGCATGCTGCTCAAACTTGGCGCGGATGCGGTTGGTATGTCAACGGTTCCAGAGGTGATCGCCGCTCGCCAAGCCGGTTTGCGTGTGCTAGGAGTTTCCGTGATCGCTAACGATGCCTATCCGTTGCGGCGCTCGCCTCCACGTGAGCCCTCGCACGACGGCGTTCTTTTGGCGGTCGAACAAGCGACGCCTAAGGTGCGCGCGGTTATCGAAGGCGTCGTTGCGGGCCTCGAGCATTGACCCTTAGCGCGGCCGCGTTCGGCGCTCTTGTCGAAAGAAAAAATAAAGGCGAAGCACTTACCTCAGAACAGATCGACGAGCTCATAAGCGGCTACTGCTCGGGACGCGTCAGCGATGCTCAAATGACAGCGTGGCTGCAAGCGGTCATGCGTTCAGGCCTCAGCCTTGATGAGACAACGTGGCTCACGCAAGCAATGGCGTCGTCAGGCAAACAAATTCGCTGGAGTCATGTTGTTGGCGTTGTCGTCGACAAGCATTCAACCGGCGGCGTCGGCGACGAGGTGAGCATCATTGCGGTGCCGGCAGCAGCCGCCTGCGGCGTCAAAGTTGCCAAGCTCTCGGGCCGTGGGCTCGGGCACACGGGTGGTACCATCGATAAGCTCGAGTGCATTCCCGGCCTAAAAGCCGATCTCACCATCGATCAATTCAAACAACAAGTCGCACAGGTCGGCAGCGCGATTGCGCAGGCAAGCGACGAGCTTGCTCCCGCCGACAGAAAAATGTACGCGCTGCGTCATCGTACGCAGACGATTGCCAACACCGGGCTCATCGCGGCATCCGTGCTGAGCAAAAAGATCGCAGGCGGCGCGCCACATTTAGTTATTGACGTCAAATGTGGCCGCTGTGCATTCATGAAAACAACATCCGAAGCAATCGAGCTTGCCAAGACACTCGTGCACGTTGCGCGCTCGCTGCAGCGTTACATCACTGTCCTGGTGACGGACATGGACGCGCCACTGTCAGATTCGATCGGTGATGCGCTCGAGCTTGATGAAGCGATCGGTGTGCTCAACGGCCGCGAAGGCGGCAGGTTGTGGGACGTTGCCCTGACTGTGGCAAGCGAAATGCTCGCCATTCATAGCGCAGACAAAGCCGATCCCGCGCGCTACCGCAGTGTCGTGCAGCAAGCACTGCGTAGCGGAATGGCAAGAGCAGCGTTCGGCTCGATGGTCCATGCACAAGGCGGTAACCTAGCAGCGCTTGAGCCGCCCGGAGCCGCGGCCATTACGGTTTCGTCGCCAAGCAGCGGCTTTGTGGCAAGTATCGATGGCGTAGCGC
Organism: Candidatus Eremiobacteraceae bacterium; assembly: GCA_051986115.1. GTDB lineage: Bacteria > Vulcanimicrobiota > Vulcanimicrobiia > Eremiobacterales > Eremiobacteraceae > JAFANK01. Next base: position 1,243 of record JBPYDX010000224.1, on the reverse strand, counting down.
TCGGCGAGGTGGTGGCTGCCGCGCAAATAACGGCAACTCGCGGCGGTCCAGTTGGCGTCCGTTTGCGTAAGCGTGAAGGTTCACAAGTAAAAAAGGGCGAGCCACTTGTCGATGTCTTTGGAGACGATGCTCAAGCCCTTGCGCAATACGCTTTGAGTTCCGTGAAAATCGCAAACGCTCCGCCGCAAGCGCGGCCGCTTGTTATCGAACGCATGCATGGCACACCGCTTTAAATGAAGCTTGCAATTATTGGTTGCAACGGTCAAGTTGGCAGCGAAATTGTGCGGGCTGCCTCTGCGGCTGAGCTGCCGGCTATTGGATTGCGCCACAGCGACTGTGACGTTACCAATTTCCCTAGCATTGAACGTGCGCTGAAGCCGCTGAGCCATAATGACGTTATCATCAATACCGCCGCGTTTCATCGCACGGATGAATGCGAAGATGCGCCGGACACTGCACTCTCGGTTAACACACTCGGGGCTTATCGCCTTGGGGCTGCTGCGCGCGAACACGCCGTGACCTGCGCCTACATCAGCACCGACTTCGTTTTTGGTGGCCACAAAAAGACGCCGTATCTGGAAAGTGATATCCCGGATCCTATCAATACGTACGGCGTGACCAAAGCGGCAGGCGAGTCGCTGGTGCGCATCGTGCAACCGGCTTCTTACATTATAAGAATCTCGGCAGTGTTTGGTCCGGCCGGCAGCAGCGGTAAAGGCGGCAACTTTGTTGAGTCGATGGTTGCCCTAGCGCGCGCCGGAAACGCGCCAGAAGTCGTTGACGACATTGCGATGGCTCCAACCTCGGCTAAGGATGCCGCGACCTTGCTGGTCGGGTTGCTCCAACGATCTGCTCCATTTGGGATCTATCATCTGGCCAATGCGGGGCAGTGCAGTTGGCACGAATTTGCGAGCGCAATCTTTGAGATGGTCGGCGCGCCAGTGCGGCCTGTGCCAGTGAGCGCTGACTCGCGGCCAGGCAAAGCGAAGCGCCCCGCATACTCGGTCCTCGCAAGCGAAAGGCTTCAACAATTGGGCATGCACGCGCGCCCTTGGCGCGATGCGCTTGCCGAATATTTAGCAGAGAAGGGTTATCTCGTTCGCCCGGCTTGAACGGGGCTACGCGAAAGGTGCTCGGCTGTTCTGTGCGCCGACCACACTGAATCAAAACCACCCTGCGCACCCAAGATTTCTTCGAGCAGCGTCATCCACGCGATATTGTAGTAGCGTGGGTGTGCTAGTTC
>JBPYDX010000223.1:0-3333 GCA_051986115.1 Candidatus Eremiobacteraceae bacterium | reverse complement strand
GAGCGCATGCCGATAGCTGTCCTCTGCTGCGTCACCCTCATGCATGGACCGCAATAACGTCCCACGCAGCCGGTGCATTTCAGCTTCGACCCAGCGCTCTTGAGTCACGTCAACCAGATCGAGCGCTTCCGCAAGCTTATCGAGCCCTTTTTCTGGTTGCCCCGCGTTGCCATAAGCCTCAGCCAAAGTCATTAGAAAAAATGGCAACGTAAGTTTGCTACCAGTGGCGCGGTAGTCTGTTAGCCCTTGTTGAAGCATCGGGATGCCGTCAGTGGCCTGCCCTATAGCAGCAAGGTGCCAGCCCCGCATAATTTTTCCAATTGTGATATAGACGACAAAGCCATGCTCGCGCGCGATCGTCGATACTTGCTCGACCGCTGAAAGCATCGTCGTCGCGGTTTTCATTCCATGAATCGCCCAGTCGGCGTACCAAGTGTTACATAACGCGAAAACGACATTGAACTGGGAGAGTTGTCGGGCCTCCGTCAACGCCTGCTCACAGCGCAATCGCGCCTGATCGAGATGGCCAAGACAGAGCAGCGTGCGGGAGACATAGAGCAGGTTCGTGATGTATCCGTCGCCTGGAGTTGTTACGAAGCGTTGGTACTTCGGGTCCCACACGGAAAGAGAGTGCTCTAAGTATGCTTGGGCGTCGACAAAGTTGCCAAGGAACAGCGAGATGCACCCACTCGCGGCCGAGCCGAAACATTTCCACATAGGGTCGTTCTCAGCGGCCCCGAGGTGACGTATCTCAGCCGCATGATGGTCGGCTTTCCCCAACTCACCTCGCACGCAGCGAAACGAAAATTGGCCGATTAGAACCTGTCCCAATTGGGGAGAGCGCCCCAATTGTTCACAGAGTTGTCTGGCACGGGAAAACGCCTCGCCAGGTTCGGGCGCGGCATGGCCCTTGACCGCAAGAAGCGCCTGTCCGAGCGCCATCTGCACTTTGAGCTCTTGCGTTTGGTACGCTGCGCGATCAGGAACGACCGTGAGTAGGTCGAGTCCTTTGCGGAGTTGGGCCACCGCTTCGATCATCGCCCCCCGACCGATCGCCTGCTTGCCCGCCTTGAGCGAATAGTCGAGCGCCTTATCGACCAAGCCAGCTTCTCCGAAATGTCGTGCGAGGAGTCCCGGCTGAGCTTCTGCTATTTTCGAGAATTGCGTTTCAAGTGCGTTTGCGATTCGAGCATGCAGTAATTGGCGATTGCTGCGGAGCATCGTATTGTAAGCAACATCCTGCACCAAGGAATGTTTGAAGGTGTATTCGGCATCTGGCGGCTTACCACGCCGAAAAATTAGCTCTGTGTTGACAAGCTGCGCCAAGGCGTCATCCAATTGTTCTTGCGGCATCGCCGCTGCCGCGCTGATGAGCTCATGTGAGAAGTGCTTACCCAGTGCCGCCGCTATTTGCGCCACCTCCCTCACTGGCGCGAGGCGATCAAGCCGCGCTAAGAGAGAAGCGTTCAACGTCGTCGGGATGGTCAACGGTGGCAACTGCCCAGCGACGGCATAGCGGTCACCAGAATCGACGAGTACACCACTTTCAATGACCGTCTTGGTTAGCTCTTCGATGAAGAGCGGCACACCATCGGTGCGATCGATTATTTGATCGATGATTTCCGCTGGCAACGATTTGCCGTTTGTAAGATGCGCGATCATCGTAACGCTTTGCCGATACGCGAAGCGGTTAAGAGTGAGTAGTGTCACATGCGGAAAACCGATCCATCGGGGCGTGAACTCCGGCCGAAAGGTGACCAATACCAAGATAGGCAGGTTTGGCACGCGATCGATGACGAGATCAAACAACTCCCGTGAGGTCGGGTCACCCCACTGCGCGTCTTCAACCACCATGAGGATCGGTAGTCGAACTGCCAGCGCTTCCACTTGTGCTAATAGCCCTTCAAGGGTCTTTTCCTTTTGTTTCTGTGGACTGAGATCGAGAGCGGTGTAGGAGCCGTCTGTCGGAATCGATAGTAGAGCCGCAAGCAAAGGGACGACCTGACCGAGATCGCTCGTCGACGAGGCAAGAGCCGCTTCCAGCTTCTTGAGTCGTTCTTCGCCACTGTCCTCACGTCGGAAACCGGCTGCTCGCTCGAATTGCGTGATCACGGGATAAAGCGCACTATCCTGGTGGTGAGGTGAACAAAAATAACGTAACCGAGTATGTGGCTCATCCCTCAGATCGTCCAGTATGGTTTGAGTGAGATGCGATTTGCCGATACCGGGTTCTCCACAAATTAGTACCACGCAGCCGTCACCATCTTTGGCACGGCGCCAGCGACGCCTGATCAGTTCGAGCTCCTCGTCGCGTCCCACCAAAGGCGTGGTCGTCGTACGTAATGCTTCAAAGCGGCTATCGATACTGCCCGCGCCAATCGCCTGCCACGCAGCTACGGGATCGCCAAAGCCTTTGATTGACACTCCACCAAGACTGCGGAACTCGAAAAGTTCACCGAGGAGACGGCGAGTGTTGCCGTCTATGATCACTGTGTCTGGTGCGGCTAGCGCTTGAAGCCGTGCCGCAAGATTGGGGGTAACGCCCACTACCGCTTGCTCCTGCGCCGCGCCCTCGCCGATAAGGTCCCCAACGATGACAAGACCGGTTGCAATGCCAACCCGGACGTGCAGGGGGACTCCCGCGCCGTCATCAAGCTTCGCCACTGCCGCGGTCAACGCCAACCCGGCGCGCACTGCGCGCTCGGCGTCATCCTCGTGCGCCTTTGGGTACCCGAAATAGGCGAGGATGCCATCGCCCAAGAACCTAGCGACGAACCCATCGGACTTGGCAATCACCTCGGCGCATCGTCGGTGATACTTATCGATGATTTGCTTGAGCTCCTCGGGGTCGACCCGAGTCGACAATGCCGTCGAGTCGACCAAGTCGCAGAACATGATCGTCAGCTGGCGACGCTCGGCGCGGTCGTGAGGTGGCGACTTTTCCGCGATGGCGACGGACGGTACTTCGCGAAGGTCGGCGATGGCGCGTAATATCTTGCGCCGGTGCCCAAGTAAAACGCCCAACTTCTCCAAATCACTATCTGTCAGATCGGGAAGGATGCTGAGATCTATGCCATTGGCGGCAAAGCTGTCGGCGTACTCAGGCACGCCGAGCGCGTTGAGCCAATCCGCGATCTGTCTCATCGTGACCCGCGCCGAAACCGATCTTTGGGGTCGAAGCAACAACAAGTTTTATACTTGATATAGTTAAGCATTTACCGGCCTTGTTTGTGCATTTGCACTAAGCTATTAGGTGCGCCGCCAGGCGCTGCGGAGGTTGCTGACATCATGCCGAAAATTCTGATTTTTAGTCATAGCATTTTGTTATAGTTG
>JBPYDX010000222.1:0-8029 GCA_051986115.1 Candidatus Eremiobacteraceae bacterium | reverse complement strand
GGCGTGAGGATGCCAACAACCGCAGTATTATTGACAAGATAACGACGCGCAACGCGATCGACATCAGCCTTGGTTACCTTCGAAAAAGCGGCAATATCGTCGTCAGGCGACGATGCGCCTTGCACGGCAAGGGCCTCGGACCATGCGTCAGCTAGTCCGCTAATCGAGTTGCGATTGAATTCAGCTTGAGTAACGAGCTGGCGCTTCGCGGCGTCCACCAAGTCTTGCGGCACGCCATTTTTGACGTAGTCACCAATGGTCGTCTTCAAAATGAGCACCATAGATTGAGCGTCGGCTCCCGGTGCTGCAGCACCGAAAGCGAAGCTGGCAGCAGATTGCGGCAACAATGATCCGGTGAAAAAGCCAGCAGCCAGCGCTTTGCCGGTGACGCCGAGCTCAAAAAGCGAACCGCGTTCGCTTGCAAGTGCAGTGCTCAAGACTTGGCCGGCGGCATAATCTGGACTCTTATAACCCGGGAAACGGTATGCGACGAGCGCGAGTGGCACCGAGAAATCTGATGGTAAATTGATTTGAGCAGCTTTAAGCGGACGCAGATTAATGGGTTTGCGGGCTGGTAACGCAGCTCGGGGAATGGCACCGAAATAGCTTGTCACCTTGGCCAGCGTCGCTTGCGGATCAACGTCGCCCGTGATCACCAAGATAGCGTTGTTCGGGTGATACCAGGCATTGTAAAACGATTTGAGCATCGCGCCGGTCGTTTTGTCGAAAGAAGGACGCGTACCGAGTGCATCGTGTTCGTAAGGAGTGCCCGCGTACAAGTCTGCAAGCGCCGAAGACAAGAACAGATAGAACGGGTTGGAAAGGTCGCCTGCGACTTCTTGTTCGATCGCTCCGCGTTCTTGCTCCCAATCGGCCTGAGAATCAAGCACGCCGCGCATGCGAATCGATTCGATGTGCAAGACGAGATCAAGGTCGTCTGCTGGTACCGTGTAGATATATTGCGTCACCGTGTTCTGCGTGTCGGCATCCATCGAACCGCCCATGCTTGCGCTGATGTCGGCGAGCTGGAAGGTTGAGAGGCCCTCACTGCTGCGGAACATCATGTGTTCCTGAGCGTGCGCCATGCCGGGAAAGCTTGGCGGCGTTTCATCTGCGCCAACCAAGTAGTTCAATTGTGTGGTGACGACGGGCGCTAGTGCGTCGCGAACGATGACGACGCGCATGCCGTTTGGCAGGGTCGATCGCAGCACGTTTTCGTCTGGGGCTGCCGAAGTAGGGACCGCAGTCCTTAACAAAACCGCCGCCAAAACGACGGCAGTGATCATCGCAAAACGCATGCTGCTCCTTTTAACCTGGCGACCGACCATTTGGAATATTTTTACAGCTCGAACTGTGTTTTTGTTTCGCGCTGCTGCGCACAGGCTCCGCCTAAACGCACACCGCAGCCCCCGACGAAGGGACAGAACACTAGACTGCTGTAGCCGACGTGATGCCACAAGCAACACTCGCCGACCAAGTCGGTGGCCTGCTAATGGTTGGCTTCGACGCCACGGCACCCAAAGATCTGCCATTTGATCTCATCGCGGATGTGGGCGGCGTCATACTCTTTAAACGCAATATCCAAAGCGCCGCGCAGCTGCGCGACCTGGTCCAAGCCATTCGGTCAGTGCCAACCGCCAAGGGAGTTCCGGTGCTTGTGGCAATCGATCAAGAAGGCGCAAGCGTCTCTCGTCTGAGCGGCTTTGCCACAACGATGCCATCGGCAATGGCGCTTGGCGCAGCCGGGGATCCCTCTCTGACCGAGTCGATGTATCGCCTTACAGGTGACGAGCTTGCGGCGCTTGGTATCAGCGTCAACTTCGCACCTGTTGCCGACGTCAACAACAACCCGCGCAACCCTGTCATTGGCCTGCGCTCATTTGGCGACGACCCTGGAGCGGTCGCAATGCACGTGCAAGCTGCGGTGCGCGGCTTACAAGCGGCCGGCGTTGCAGCAACCGCCAAACATTTCCCCGGTCACGGTGACACCACGGTCGATTCGCATTTTGATTTGCCGCGTATCGACCATTCGCCCGATAGAATGCAGGCAGTCGAGCTCGTTCCTTTTCAAGCAGCGATCGCGCAAAACGTTGAACTTATCATGACCGCTCATGTGCTCTTCCCAGCGCTCGAGCAGTCCAACATCCCGGCCACGCTTTCTCGAGCCATTCTAAATGATTTGCTGCGTAACGACCTTGGCTTCAAAGGAATTATTTGTACAGACTGCATGGAAATGAGCGCCATTGCGGACAATTTTGAGCCGGACCAAGCTGCAGAGCAAGCGCTGCGCTCGGGCGCAGACCTCGTTCTCTTTTCTCATACGCCTGACAAAGTGAGAGCAGTGCAACGCGCGCTTCGTGTGGCGATTCAACAGGGAAAGCTTGTCGGCGACGATATTGCCGCGAGTTTACAACGTTTGGGCACACTTCGAGCGCGTTTAGCAGAGTCGAAGTCCGTTTCCGTTTCGCTCGATATCGTTGGTAGCCAAGAGCACAAGGCTGCGGCGCTTGCGGCAGCGCGTCGAGCAACAACGGTCGTTCGCGATCCGCAACAACTGCTGCCACTGGCGCTGGCGCCTAGCGAGAACATTTTGGTTGTGCAATTTGCCGGCGCAACGTCGCCAGTCGAGGACCGGCCCCAAAGCGATGCAACCGCAAAAGTCCACCGCGACCGCTATCAAACTGAAATTGGCAGAGCGTTAGCACAAAGTTCCGCGCGCATTCACGAGCAAGTCAAAAGCCTCGATCCGGCAGGTTTGGAGTACAAGCAGCTGCTCACGGCAGCCGGGTCTGCCAACACTGTATTCGTGGTCGCAAGCCGCGCCGTGCACCATCCCATGCAGGCTCGGGCCATTGCAGACCTAGCGATGATCGGCAAACGCGTCATCGCCATTGCGAGCCGCGAACCCTATGACGCCGATGTTTTGCCTCCAGAGGTTACGGTCATCGCAAGTTATGGCGCCGACGTCGATGCGATGCAAGCTGCGGCTGGCGTCATCTTGGGAGCGTATCCCGCAACCGGCAAACTGCCCGTCACCCTCTCAACCCCACAAAGCACAATGCGATGAGCCGCAATGTTGTGAGGATTCCCAAGCCGGTCGTTCCACACGCAAGCCACCTTGTGCAGCAAGCAATTGGCAGCGTTTGCGCCGCCGCTGTTTTGCACGTGCGACAAGACGGTGACATCATTTTCGAACACGCCTGGGGTCGAAAAGCACCCAACGCCGGCCCGGTCAGCGTTGACTCAATCTTCGATCTTGCCTCGTTGACGAAGTTGTTCGTCGGGGCAGCGCTCTTGGCGCTCTACGATCAGCGACGCGTTGCCCTCGATGATCCTGTCGTTTCGGTACTGCCGGAATTTGGCGGGGTCGACCGACGTCGCCGGCTCGTCACCTTTCGGCACCTGCTCACGCACACGTCAGGTTTGCCGGCGCACGTAAACTTTCGCGATGAACTCGGCGGCAAAGCAGTCATTGCGCGTGTCTGCAATACGCCGCTTTCAGCTGCTCCCGGAACGACGGTTACGTACAGCGATCTGGGTTTTATGCTTGTCGGAGAAGCTGTGGCACGACTAGAGGGTAAAACCCTTAACCGAGCACTGGGCGACCTTGTTGTTGACCCGCTGCAAATGCAAAGCATTGGGTACCGCGCTAAAAACGATAAGGTCAGCGAGATTGTTTGTACAGAAAACGACGGCTGGCGGCGCCGCTTACTGCGCGGTGAAGTTCACGATGAAAATTGTTGGGCAATGGGAGGCATCGCCGGCCACGCTGGACTGTTTGGCAAAGCCGCTGACGTTGCATTGCTCGGCGAACTCTACCGCATTGGCGGCGCGTTAGGGTCGCAGCGAGTGCTCACACGTCCGACTGCAAACGAAGCCATTCGCGAGCAAGCCGTTGGAGCAGATGAGCGTCGCGGGTTGTCGTGGGCGCTCAAGGCAAGCGATCACCATTCAAACGGCGCGCGCATCTCAGCGGACTCGTTCGGGCACACAGGCTACACTGGCACCTCGATCTGGGTGGATCCGGGCCGCGCCTTAACGGTCGTGCTGCTCACCAACCGGGTTTTTTTCAGCCGTGAGCCCGAGCCAATTCGCGCTCTGCGTGCAGCCGTCAACGACGCCGTTGTTATGGACTTGGGTTAGTGCGCGTTATCGGACTTATGTCTGGCACGTCCATGGACGCCATCGATGCAGCCGTAGTTGACATCGAGCGTGGCGGAGAAAAGTTGCGCTTCGGCTTGCAAACATTCGTTTCGATTCCGTATCCGCCAGAAACGGCCGCGGCGCTGAGTGCGGCGATCGATCATCCGCTTTTGGCCGCGGATATCGCAGCTCTAAATTTTTCTGTTGGCGAAGCCTTTGCTGAAGCCGCGTCATTGGCGGTTCGCGAAGCCGAAGGAACTGCCGAACTGGTTGGATCGCACGGTCAAACAATTTCACATCATCCAAAACCCGATAGCGCGATCGGCCGCACTGGATCGACATTACAAATCGGTGAGGCTGCCGTGATTGCAGAACGCACGGGGCTAACAACGGTTGCCGATTTTCGGGTGGCCGACATCGCCGCGGGTGGTGAAGGAGCACCACTTGTTTCGTACGCCGACTATTTGCTCTTGCGCAGCCAAAGCGAGACGCGCGCAATTTTGAACATCGGCGGCATCGCAAACATTACAGTATTACCCGCGGGCGCCACAGCCGACCAGGTACGCGCATTTGATACAGGGCCCGGCAACATGCCACTAGATCTAGCGACCCGAACGCTCTTCCCCGATGGCCCCGGATTCGATCGCAACGGCCAGATCGCAGCTCGAGGCAGAATCCAGCCGGCATTACTCGAGCGGCTGCTGACCGATCCGTTCTTCAAACGCCTGCCGCCCAAAACCGCCGGTCGCGAGCAGTTTGGCCCCGAGTTCCTAACACGCGTTTTTGCGGTGGCGAAATCGCAAGGCATCGGACCTGAGGACATTATCGCGACGCTCACTGAACTGAGCGCCCGTTCCATCGCGCACTCGTTGCCGTCCGATTGTCGCCGCGTGATCGCCGGCGGCGGAGGCGTGCACAACAGGACGTTAATGGCAGCGCTGCGCCAACGCTTAGCTCAAATGCCCGAGCAGCCCGAGCTGCAGACCTCTGACGCCTACGGTCTGCCGCCGAATGCAAAGGAAGCGATCGCCTTTGCCATCCTCGCGTACGAGGCAGTTTGCGGAGTCTACAACAACCTACCGCATGCTACCGGCGCGCTGCATTCCGCCGTTTTGGGAAAAATCGTCCCGGGGGCCAATTACCGCGAGTTGATGCGCAAAGTTTGGGTGAAAACCCCGTAATCCGAGCGGGGTGCTCGTTCGTTGTAAGCAGTGGGTGGAATTTGTTTGCCCACATCTACAGGAGGCTTCAATGAATTTTATGCGCGTCGCCGCAACCGTTGCGGCAACACTGTGCCTGTTGTCCGGCGCGGCTGTACTCGCAGATCAGCCAACCGACACAGGTCACGACACCACGGTAAACGGCCAGCAGATGGGCCGTTTTGGAGGTCCGGTTTACAATGGCCCTCCGAACCTCGCGGTTACTGCTTCGCTTGTCGCCGCAGGCGGCGGAGCCAGCAACTATTCGACAGCGACTGCGCTGACCAGTATGCTTGGCGCAGATACCGTGAAAGCTGAAGTCGCAAAGCTCACCAAACAGTACGGTCAAGACAAGGTGACATCGTGGTTGAAGACGTTTGACTTTGCGGTCAACGATTCGCTCAAAATAGCAACGGCAGCCGGCGTTACTTTACCCGCAGCAACGCTTTCGGGCAAGCCACTGGCCGTAACTCTTGTGAAAGCCGGCACTGCCCCCGATGGCACCTTCCAAATCGAGTATCTGCTCGATAAGGCCGTTTCACATAAAATCCACGTGCAAGTCATGAACGACATCGACAAGAATCCCGATTTGGGAAAGGCAGCCGATCTCAACTACCATCTGGTCAGTAACCAGGCGTTTTATGACGTAGCGCAGGCGCTCGGGATGACCTCGGTCAAACTGGCTCCCCTTCACTAATCAACACTAATCAAACTCGCAAGCTTGAAGACAAGAGCGGTCGAAGTACTTCGACCGCTCTCACTTTTTGCCATAAAGGTCGCTGATACCAAACGGGCAAACGGCAGCTGCGTGGATCCGCACGAGCTTCCTGCGACCGAGCACGTCAATCCGTCAACACATGACCTGGATTTACTCGATACGAAAGCATTGCTTCATCGCATCAATGATGAAGACCGTCGAGCAGCGTGGGCAGTAGAGCGTGAGATCGATGCTCTTGCTACCGCAGTTGATGAGATCGTCGCGCGGCTGCGGCGCGGCGGGCGGCTCCATTACTTTGGCGCGGGTACTAGTGGCCGCATTGCTGCCCAAGACGCAGCCGAGATCGGACCGACGTTTTCAATGAGCGAACTTGTTGTCGCTCACATCGCTGGCGGCAGCGCTGCTCTGCACACAGCGGTCGAAGCAGCAGAAGATGATGCCAAAGCCGGGCACAGCGAGGCACAAGGCGCGCGTCTGGGGCCGAGTGATGCCGTCATCGGGCTTTCCGCCAGCGGTCATGCAGCGTACGTTTTGGAAGCGCTGCGCACCGCGCAGAGCGAAGGAGCGTTGACGATAGGAATCACCTGCGACCCATCGTCGGCGCTCGCGCACAACGTTCAGATTCCTATCGTCCTTCGAACTGGCCCTGAAGTAATCGCGGGATCGACTCGCATGAAGGCAGGCGCCGCGCAGAAGATGGCGCTCACCATGTTGAGCACTGCCGTCATGGTGAAGCTCGGAAGAGTTTTTGGGAATCTCATGGTTGATCTCCAAGCCACGAATGCAAAATTGCGCAACCGCGCACAACGACTGGTGGCTGCGATTACCGGCGCCGAGGCGCAGGCCGCGCGCAACGCATTAGAGCACAGCGGCTATCGGGTAAAAACGGCTGTTGTGATGCTCAAGGCGCAGTGCACCATGCGCGAAGCTGACGAGTTGCTTGCAACGTTTGACGGAAATCTGCGCGCCACGTTAGATTGCTTGGCGCGAAAAACGCACGCTGGCAAAGGTCAGCAAGAAAATCCCAAGCGCCGCCAGGGCGAGGACTGAAGGCCATAAATCTGCCAGGCCGGCGCCGCGCAGCACAATACCGCGCAAAATTTCAAGAAAATAGGTCAGGGGAATCGCGTATCCCAGCCACTGCAGGATCGGCGGCATCAAGTCGCGTTCGAAGACGAAGCCTGAAAGCAAAATTGAAGGCAGCGTCGCGGCAAACGTCATCAACACCGCTTGGGCCTGCGTTTTAGCAACACTTGAGATCAAAAGACCAAGTCCCAATGCCACTAGCAAGAACACTAGCGTCAGCGCACACAAAAGGGCCAAGCTTCCCGCAATCGGCACTTGGAAGATAAACACCATAGCCGCTAAGACCCCGACGAAGTCAATGCTCGCAACGATTGCATAGGGCATAATCTTTCCCAGCATAAGTCCGGTCACGCCGATCGGTGTCACAAGCAGCTGGTCAAGCGTACCGCGTTCGCGCTCGCCAACAATCGACAAAGCCATAAGAAAAATCGTGATCAGCTGCAAAATAACGCCTACTAAGCCTGGGACAAAAAAGTTTGCACTGCGCAAACTCGGATTGAATAACATACGCGGGCGAACGTCAACCAGTATCGGTTCAACCGTCGTGGATGGACCGAACTCAGCCGAAAGCGCACCTCCGATCGCGCCGGCAGCAGCATAGGCTTGCTGAGCAACATTGGAATCCGAACCGTCGATCAGGACACCGATGGCCGCACCACGCCCCGAAGCGACATTTGCGCTAAAATTCGGTGGGATGTCAAAGGCGGCTTTTACTTTGTCCCCGACAATCAACCGTCGCAAGTCTTCTCGCGATGTTGCTACGCGAACCAAATCAAATTGCTGGGATGCGCGCAGCGCGTCAAGCACCCGAATGGAAAGCGCACCACGATCTTCGTTCAAGTAGGCGGCGCCAATGTGCTCGACCCGCATATTGACCGCGTAT
>JBPYDX010000221.1:0-4324 GCA_051986115.1 Candidatus Eremiobacteraceae bacterium | reverse complement strand
GCCCTTGTTGGAGATGGCAGCTTCTTGCAGACGGTGGAAGAGTTGGCAATGGCCGCTCAATACGACATTCCCGCAGTGTTTGTCGTCTTCAATAACTTTGGGTGGGAATGTATCAAGAATCTCCAAACCACGCAGTTTGGCCCTGATCGCGTTATTGCCACGACGTTTCGCAAGCGCAATGGCGCACCGTTTTCGGCCAATCTTGCGCAGGTCGCACAGGGCTTTGGCTGCTACAGCGAGCGCGTTGAACGTCCAGGCGAACTCGGCCCCGCGCTGTCACGGGCGCTTGCCTCGGGCGGGCCCGCAGTCGTGGAGGCATTGTGTAGTCGCGAACTGCCTTACAGCGGGTTGACCGCAACGGGTTGGTGGGATGTCACCGTTCCGACCTATCATCGCGAAAAGCGCTCAGCGTACGAGGCGGCGCGATCGGGAGAGGCATTGAGCTAAGTGATTGCCCAGCCAGTCGGCTTGGCGGTCTTCGGCGCCGGCCGCATTGGTGCTGGTCATGCGCGCAATTTGGCCCATCGAATTCCGCAGGCTCGACTGATCGGTATCGCTGACATCGATCAGTCTGCGGCGCAGCGTTTGATCGACGAGCTAGGAGTCGGTCGCGTCGCCAACGCTCAAACATTGCTTGAAGACCCTGCTGTGCGTGGCGTCGTAATTGCGACGCCCACGCAGACTCACGCGCAGCTTGTTGAGATGGCTGCAGCCGCCGGAAAAAACGTGCTGTGCGAAAAACCGATTGCGCTCAGCCTGGCCGAAACGCAAAGGGCCGCTGCAAGCGCCGAGCGTGCAGGTATCATTTTGCAGGTCGGATTCCAACGGCGATTCGATCGCGAGTTTATTCAGGCACACGATCTCGTTACAAGCGGAAAGCTCGGCGACCCGCGTTTCGTCCGGTTGGTAGGTCGCGACCATTACATTCCTCCGGTTTCATATCTTCGCACCAGCGGTGGGCAGTTTAAGGATCAAATGATTCACGAATTCGATTTGGCGCGCTGGCTTCTCTCGCCGCGTATCGTTGAGGAGGTCTACGCCACAGGATCCGCGCTTATCGAGCCGTCGATCGGCACATTTGGCGATGTGGATACGTCGCTTGCCGTGCTGCGATTTTCCGGCGGAGTGCTGGCGGTGATCGACGCTTCCCGCGAAGCCGCGTACGGTTATGACGTACGCGGTGAGATCCACGGGTCCAAGGGGATGGTGCTTATCGGCCAAGGCAGACTTCGCAGCGATGAGCTGTTGGATGAACGTGCCGCGACGCCCGAAGTGGAGTCGTTCAACGAACGCTTTGTAGACGCATATCGTGACGAAGTTGTTGACTTTGCAGAAGCTATTGCCAACAAACGCTCTCCGCGAGTTGGTGCCAAAGACTCGCTCGAAGCGTTACGTATCGCCGAGGCAGCAGACCGCTCCTTACGCACGCAGCGGCCGGTGAAGCTTGCGGAGGTAGCTCGTAGTGGTGGCTAATGAATCGTCGCTGCTCCTTCGGGGAAGTGGGGTACGCTCTGGCGACGTGGTTTCAGTCAGTCCGAATGGCAGTACCTGGCATTTCATAAGCTTTCGTGTGGTGCGCATAAACGCAGGTCAACGCGTTGAAGATGCTACCGGGAATAACGAAGTTGCGCTCGTCGTTATTAACGGTACGGCAAATATTCGCACATCCGCGGGGACGTGGAACAATGTCGGCGTGCGTGCTGACCCATTTTCTGGTCCACCGGCGGCATTGTACTTACCAGCGGCAACTGGTTACCTGATTGAAGCTGTGTCGGATGTCGAGATTGCGGTGTGCGCAGCGACAGAGCGCGAGAGGCACCCCGCCAGACTGATCGCACCTGCACCCGATAGCAGCTACATTCGCGGCGAGGGTGAGGCGCAGCGGCGCATCCAGAACATTCTTATGGGCGATGACGAAGCGGGTTCGCTGTTTCTAACAGAAGTCATTACGTTTCCCGGCAACTGGTCGAGCTATCCCCCACACAAGCATGATGAAGATAACCTGCCAGTTGAGTCGCAGCTCGAAGAAATCTATTACTACCGCACGCGGCCGGCCAGCGGGTTTGCATTCCAGCGGGTGTACTCAGCCGACGGAGAGCTTGACGAGACGATGACGGTTCACAACGCAGATGCGGTGCTGGTGCCGCACGGCTACCACGTCTGCGCAGCTGCAGCGAAATATTGGGTTTATTACCTCAATGTCTTGGCCGGTCCCAAGCACGTGTATCGGATGAGCTTCGATCCGGCGCATGCATGGATCAAAGAGAACTGGGTTTGGTGAGTGGCATTGTCGTCGGTACGGCATCGGTCAACTGGGGATTCGACCCTCTCTACACGTGGGTCTCGCCCCCGCCATTTTCCCAAATGCTCGACGAAATGGCTGTTACCGGGTATGCAGGCACCGAAATCAGTTACAACTTTCCCAGTGACAGTTCGGCGTTGGGTGGCATGCTGCATGAGCGCAACCTTCGAGCGGCGGCAACCTTTCACGCTCTCGATTTGCGCGATCCTTCCACGCATGCCGCTGTACTGGAACGCATCGCGCCGATTGCCAACCGTCTGCAAGCGCTCGGGGCAGATACTTTGATTATCTCGGACAAACCCAGTGCGCCGCGATTGGAGATTGCGGGTCGTGTCTTAGCCGACGGGAGCCAAGGTTTGCCAGAGCGTGAGTGGCAAGCAGTGGGCAGCGGCCTCAATCGAGTTGGAGAATTCCTCGCAAAGCGTGGCATGCAGGCCGTCTTTCACCCGCACGTCGGAACCTACGTTGAAACCCGCGCCGAAATTGATCGACTGGTTGCGTTGACCGACCCTTCACTCGTAGGTCTTTGTCCCGACACCGGGCACCTTGCTTATGCCGGCGTTAATCCAGAGTCCGTGTTTGTCGATTATGCAGAGCGCATCCGCTACGTGCATCTCAAAGATGTTGATGGAGCGAAGTTGGCGACTGTTCGCACGCAGCATATTGGGTTCGTGGCAGCGGTTCAAATGGGACTGTTCACCGAACTTGGGGCCGGCGCCGTCCCTATCTCAAAGATCATCTCCACACTCGAAAGCGCTCACTATCAAGGCTGGCTCATTGTTGAACAGGATGCGCCGCCGGATCCACTCGGTGCCGCTAAACGGAATCGACACTTCTTGCAGACCCAGTTCGGACTGTGATGTGAACGCACCGCACCAACCTGCAATGAACACGCCTGAACTCGCACGTCTGGGCAATGAAGTTCGGCGCCAAACATTGCGTGCCGTGCATCACGCGGGTGCCGGACACATCGGAGGTGTTCTCTCTGCTGCTGACATGTTGGCGACGTTGTATTTTGCAGAACTTCGTATCGATCCGCAGCGACCCGATTGGGAAGACCGCGATCGTTTCATACTCTCAAAGGGACATTGTGCGATTGGACTTTATGCGGTCCTTGCACTGCGCGGATACTTTCCGTTAAGCGAGCTTGAGACGTTTGATGCTCTGAATTCACGCCTCCAAGGGCATCCCGATATGACGAAGTTGCCGGGGCTTGATATGTCCACAGGTTCCCTTGGACAAGGTTTGTCGCCTGGGATTGGCATGGCGATTGGCGCGCGGTTGCTCGGCAAGGATTTTCGCGCCTGGGTCATGCTCGGTGATGGCGAGATACAGGAAGGACAAATCTGGGAAGGCGCTTTTGTGGCAGCGCGCTACGGCCTCGACAACCTTACAGCTATTCTTGACTGGAACCATTTGCAGCAATACGGTTGGGCAACACAAGCAGGTTATAACAGCCTTGCGCGATCCGACCCGGCCGAAGAGCCGGACAAAAAGTGGAGAGCGTTTGGCTGGGAGGTTTTTGAGTGCAGTGGACATGATGTTCACGACTTTCAAGAAGCGTGTGCGAAAGCGCGTGCGGTTCGTGGGCGCCCTACGCTCGTGCTTGCCCACACCGTGAAGGGCAAAGGTGTCTCCTTCATGCAGGACGACTTCACGTGGCATTCGCGACCACTCTCGCAAGCCGACCTCGAGCGAGCGCTGGCAGAAATTGATGCGAGCGATAAGGATGCGGTGAACGGGGGCGGGTCATGACATCGATGGTTGCCCAGCGCGACAGCTTTGGAGAAACGATGATCGAGCTGTGTGACCTAGACTCGCGGGTCGTACTGCTCGACGGTGACCTCGCAAATTCAACAAAATCCGATAAACTTGCCGGTGTTCGACCAGACCGCTTTTTGATGATGGGTATCGCTGAGCAAAACCTGGTAGGGGTTGCCGCGGGCATGGCCGCAGTTGGACTCAAACCGTGGGTTGCTTCGTTTGCAGCCTTCATTGCAACTCGCGATCTCGATCAAATCC
>JBPYDX010000220.1:0-4093 GCA_051986115.1 Candidatus Eremiobacteraceae bacterium | reverse complement strand
CGATTTTTTCAGGGGGATGCACGCTTGCGACCGTCAGCGCTGTCTGCGTGGACGCCAACGTTCCCCAGATAAGTTTACTCAATCTACTTTCATCGCTGGTCGACAAGTCACTGGTCGTCGCCGACATCGAGAGCTTGGAGCCGCGTTATCGCCTGTTGACTCTATTCCGTCAGTATGCGCACGAGAAGCTCGCGGCACGTTCCGAAAAGAACCTGATTTCGCGCTGCCATGCGCTAGCGTGCATCGACCTGGCCGAAAAACTCGATCGTGCACATGATACCGAACCGGATAGCATCTGGTTAAAGCTCGCACGAGACGAGCTGGATAATTGGCGCGAAGCCCTTCGATGGGCACTGACCGAAAAAGGCGACGCGCATCTCGGCATGCGGCTAGTAGGGGCGTTGAATGCCGTTTGGACGAATCTTTATCCGCTTGAAGGACGGCGCTGGATCGACTGTGCGCTTGAGCTCGTTGACACGGACACACCGCTCGATGTCGTTGCAAGCCTATACTTTTCAAAAGCGACTGCGGCTTGGCAGCTGCGTGAGCACAAGGAACAGCTTGCAAATGCCGAAAAGGCCCTCGTCGCATACCAGCGTGCGGGCAATGCCTTAGGGGCAGCTCGGAGTAAGGGACTTTGCGGTCAAGCGTTGGTGTGCCTCGGACGAGCGGATGAAGCGGAAACGTTGTTACTCGGCGCGTTGCGAGAGGCCAGGAAACTCGACAATCGCAGGCTAACAGCGTTTAACCAGCACAATCTTGCCTGCATCAGACTAGGCAATCACGACTTTGTCGCGGCTAGCAGTTATCTTGCAGAAGTACAACGGATCTACGAGTCGTTTGATGCGAAGCGTGGCGTGTTCGCTACCCTCGTCGACCGCGCCTTCGGTGAGCTGCTAGCCGGCAACACCGAGCTTGCGCTGGAACGCGCAACCAAGACACGTTCGATGCTTCGTGCGTTCGAAAACGCATCGATCACCGGACGGCTTGCGGCTAGCTACATGCGCACTTTTGCGTGCATGTCGCAATGCCTTGCCTTATTAAAACGTTATGGCGAGGCGCGGGCGCGCGCTTGCGAAGCACTCGAGCTAGCCCGCGAGCGTCACATGGACGTCTTTTCAGCATTCGCGCTCCACGAATTAGGCACGAGCGCCGTGCTCGAAGCGGCGCTCGTCTCGCAGCGCGCTGACGACGTTTTCGAGCGCGGCGCACGCCTTCTCGGTTATACCAATAGCCGCCTGGAGACCCTTGGCTCAGTGCTTTTCATGCATACACCCGAATATGACCCGCTGACGGTGTTGCGTCATGCACTCGGAGATGATGCGTTAGCTGCCAGGATGTCCGAGGGGGCGCTGATGACTGACGAGGAAGCCGTCGAGGAAGCACTTTCGCTTTGACCGTTACAAACGGGCGGCGGGGCCGCCGCTGTCGCGACCCCGCTTGCGGGCTCGTCGTCCTTCAACCGGAGAAGCTGAGCGAACAAGACAAGCAACGACTGCTTGAACAGCTCGCGCAAGCAGCGATGGCAGTGCATTAGCCGTTAAGCGTAGATGTAGGTGGAGGGCTGGGATCCCGGCTGAGGGTGCCGACGGGGGCTGTGGGCAGAACGCGTGCGGTACTGCGCGGTCTACAATCTTGCGACGAACGGGACGGCGATCTCATGGCTATTGTCGTAGCGGGGTCGTAAACACCGCCCAAAGTGTTCGGTCGCTCCATTCGCAGAAAACCTTGTCTCATTGGGATTCGCGGGCTGCACGGCGGGGCGCGTTCAGCACGTGAGCTCCTATTCCGATTGTAAGTGGTCAAGATTTTCAGCCTCGCACCGCCGAGGCTAAAACGCAAAACGCCTGTAAAATCAAGCGTTTTGGATGGTGGAGATGGGGGGACTCGAACCCCCGACCCCTTACATGCGAAGCAAGTGCTCTACCAGCTGAGCTACATCCCCACGCCCTTCGACTCCGCTCAGGGTGACACGGGCGACCTGGAGGATTGTACGTGCCGGGATGGGCACCTGTCAAAGCAAATGAGCAAGCTGTTGCAGGTCGCGTTGATAGCCGCGGTTTTTGCGCTGCCCGTGGCTGGCGTTAACGGGGAGTTGCCGCGGCCGGTCGCAGCCGCTCAAAGCCGATGCAATAGCCAAACCATTGATGGCGAGTCAGCGCGAATTCGAGATTACGATCGCCATCCGCCCGCGGGTAGGCCAAGTGCGCTTCTCGCGCGATACGGCGCTATCGCCGACGTGATCGCCACACTTACGGAGGAACACGGCATTTTGAATAGCGTGTGCTTGAGCGACGCGCAAAAAGCGCCACTCTTTGAGCAAATTGCGGCCACGTCGGCGTGGGCAATCGCGCTCGAAAGCGACGTTGCTGCACGGCTGAACGCGAGCTGTCCGGCTGCGGCCAAAGCCCTTCCGACGATAATGCTCGCGGATGCTTGGCTTGCACTTGCGAGGGTGATCAATGACGGCGGCGGGACGGTACCGGCCTCCTTCGCCGAGGTAATTCCGAAGATCCAAACACGGGCGCAAGTCGTCGGTCTGACGTTACCGGCGTGGCCGGAAACCTCGCAATACTGGCGCGATCAGCTCGATACAAAGGAGAAGGCCGAGATCGCGACGTGTCCCTCTCCGTCACCGACGGCCTCGCCTTAGCGGCACAGCGCGGGAAGGATTTTGCGAATAGTTCGCAAATAGGGTGCTCGTGGGTACCCGGGCAGATTACGTCACTCGTCCCCGCGAGTTAATCGCGGGCATTCTTGCGCGCGAGCCGCGCTTTCTTTCGGCCGCGGAGATTCACGAGCGGTTGAAGCGCGCCGGCGCTCGTGTCTCACTCTCGACGGTCTATCGCACGCTCGACCGTTTGAACGAAAAAGGCGGCGTGACGTTGCGAGCCGATGCTGAAGGCGAAGCGAAGTATATGCTCTGTGAGCCTACGCGCCACCACCATCACGCGATCTGCGATGCGTGCGGGCGCGTCGAAGACGTCGACTGCGCGGCAATCGAAGTTTTCGCGGAGTCGTTGCGCAGGCTGCATGGATTCGAGCTGAACGGCCACGCGGTCGAGTTCTTCGGTCGGTGCCACACGTGTCGATGAGAATTTTGAGCGCAATTGCGCTCGCGCTTGCGTTGGTCGGATGCGCGCACACCCTTCGACAGGCTCAGGGTGACAATGGGGCGGCTCAGAGTGGCACTAACGGTGCCAATCGAAAGATCCAAGTTGCGACGACGATCTCGACGCTCAACTCGTTGGTGGAAGGCGTCGGTGGTGACCGCGTGAGCGTGAAAAACATCGTCCCGGTCGGTGCATCGCCGGAGACGTTTCAACCGGCGCCTCAAGATGTTGCGACCGTTGCCGACGCCGACGTGCTGGTTGAAAACGGCGCCGGTCTCGAGACGTGGCTCGACAAACTGCTTCGCGACGCTGGATCGCGGAATTTGCACGTCGTCGTCGGTGCTGACGGCCTGCCGGTCAAGAACGACAATCCTCATCTTTGGATGGATCCCGTGCTCGCGAAGCGATACGTGAGCAAAATCCGGGACACGCTCATTGCGGTCGATCCGCAACACGCGGCCGAATATCGGCGCAACGCGACGGCTTATGATGCGCGTCTCGACGCGCTGATCGAGCGGATTCGGTCGCAAATCGCTACGATTCCGCCATCACACCGCTACATGATCGTCTTTCACAACGCTTGGCAGTATTACAACGATCGTTTCGGCATCACGACCCTCGGCTTCGTCGAGCCAAATCCAGGCCAGGAGCCGAATCCCGCGCAGATCGCACAGCTGATCGACCTCGCAAAGCGGCACCACGTCCGTGGCGTATTCAGCGAGCCCGAGTATAGCCCGAAGATTCTCTACTCGATCGCGCAAGGCGCCGGCATCAAGGTCGTCGAGAACCTCTACGACGACTCGGTTGGCACCGACCCTCGAGTTGCCAACTACATCGCAATGCTCACCTACGACACCAACGTCATCGAGCAGACATTGAAGTAGCGATGTCACTCAGGATGACATTTAAGTGAGTGACAGGCACAGAGATGCGGTGGTGGCACGCGACTTGGTCGTGCGCTACGATGATTTCACTGCGCT
>JBPYDX010000219.1:0-4382 GCA_051986115.1 Candidatus Eremiobacteraceae bacterium | reverse complement strand
GCAGAAGATTGTGCTTACCTGGCACGATTGATGGCCGACAACAAACTTGACCCGCAAATTACTTGGCGCGGCCCTTGGTCGAAACTCGAAGAAGCGCTTGACGGACTGGCCCACCGGCGCATCTCGGGCAAAGCTGTGCTGCGAGTCGAATAAGACGCTCAGTGGTCAAAGTCGCGAGATGCATTACTCTCGCCCAGTATGACGCCAAAAATTCCAGCCACTCCCGCTGTCGCCATTTGCAGCAGAGAGTTTGCGCCGTCTGACCAGCCGAAATAATGCGCGACAAAAGCACCGACAATCAGGATGGCGACCAAGCAAAAGGCCAACACAACTCGACCGAAGTTGAATTCATATGGGCGCTGCGGATCCCCGCCTTTGACGTCCTGTGCGTTCGCTTTCTTTCGCGTATAGAAAATCATCGCGTTCCTCTTGAAGCTGAGCCGAACCGTGTTTTCTCTACGGGCGTCGCTCGATGCTGCCTACTGCCAACGCTTTAATAGAAGTTTGTGGTTACGGAACGACGAGCAGAGTTACCGACTGCGCGGGATAGGTCATGGGGAGTACAGCGCCAGTCATGCTTTGATTTGCCTGTCGCACGATCGCGGACAGATTGGCGGGCGAATACCTATAGATTTGCACCGCACCTTTAGGCGCATGATTTCGCAGAACGAATGTTGCCGGGAGTGCTGATGTTTGGCGATTCACCACAATCGTGGTTATGGCACCGTCGGCGCTGCGTTGCGCAGCGTACACTTCCAAGCCTCCCGCGGCGCCGGCCGATGCCTGGATCGACGTGTCTCCGAATTGCGACGCTTTGCCATCGTAGTTGCGATAGAGCAAAAATGCGCACGATGTCGGATCGGTTGATGGGTTGCTCACTCCCCAATAGCTCGCCAGGCTCACGCTTTGTTGCCCGAAAAGGCCCAGGCCATCGGCAGTCATCAGCGTCTCGCTCAACGAGCCTTCGCTGCCGCCCCAATTGTATTCGTCATACGCCAACAACGTTCCAGGATACGCGCTTGCAATCCAACCTTGATGCAGCTTAATATGCGTTACCGCGTTTGCAATTGGATCGCCCGAGCCCCAACCCGGATAGTGCAGTCCAAAATAATCGAGCAGTCGCGAACCATGTTGCACCTGGTAGGCAGCCATCAACTGCAGATACCACAAGCCTCTTCCCGAAACACCGCTACACGAGAGCACGTCGGCGGCCGGAATGTCATCTGGCCCCAAAATTTTTGCGGTTGGATCAACTGCTTTGATAACCGGAGCGTACGCGAAGGTTTGCGTCTGAATTTCTTGACAGGTTGACACGGCGGGATGCACGTCGCGGTGAATCGCCTGCCAGCCTGAAGGCTCGTTATCCATTTCGTAGATTGGCACGCCGCCGTGGGCTGCGGTACCGAATGTGCTCACCAGATGCGAAACCCACGCACTTTGAATGCTGGGATCGTTGAGCATATCGGAAACGATAGGACTCTCTTGCGGAATCAGCTGACCATTTGTTAATACGCCGTTGCCACAGTTGTCGCCGCCCGGATGCAAGTAAGGATCGTAACTTGTTTGTGCACCATAAACAGATTGAGGAAAGCTGCAATGCCAAGCAGCCGAACTATTGATGTACTCGATCATTGGGATTGTCAAAATCGTCTTTGCGCCAACGGCTTTGTCTTTGGTAACGATCGCGTCCATTGAAGCGCCCGGCGTTACGGTGCTCTCCCCGTTACCGCCCACAAAATACCAGTCTCGGCCTGCGTTCGAAGAGTCGTACTGCCAATTGTAACGCGTCGTAGCATCTCCACCAATGCGATTTGCGGTCAGATGAATTTTCTGCGCGAATGCATATTCGCTGGCAGCGTTGGCGCCGTTATAGAAAAATGATATTCCATAGATGTCTGGGCTAATAGGGTGTCTGCTTGCGTCTGCGTCGATGGTAAAAGATGGACCACTCACCACGACTGACGGCACCACAACCGGCGCCATCGATGATGTGGGTTGGGAAGGGAAAATCGAGCTGCCCCCGCCACCTCCGCCGCAGGCAACGAGCAGGGCAAATCCAGCCAGCGTAAGAGCCGGTACGACCCAAGGCCAAAAGTTGCTACGCCGCATTTTCCGTACGCTCCAACCCTTATTGTTCGGGTTTCGCGCCTGCGCTGCAGTGACAAGCCTCACGGCTGCAAAACTCGCTCGCGGACATGCTTGCACTTCTAGGCGTTCTTATCGTCATTATTGGGTTCGCCTTGCGCCGCAATCCGCTCATCGTGGTGACAGTCGCAGGTGTGGTATCAGCGCTCCTCGCGGGGATATCCCCATTACACATCCTCGATGCTTTTGGTTCCGGCTTTACAAATAGCAGATCGATTTCGCTTGCGTTTATGGTCCTGCCGGTTGTGGGGCTAGCGGAGCGATACGGGTTGCAGCAGCGCGCCAAAACACTTATTGAGCGCGCCGCGGGATTGACCACAGGACGCATCTTGCTGCTCTACATGTTTGTTCGCCAAACTGCCGCGGCGCTAGGGTTGACCAGCATTGGCGGAGTCGCCCAAATGGTGCGACCGGTGATTTATCCGATGGCCGAAGGCGCCGCCAAGCGCGCGTACGCAAGCGACCTACCTGATAAAGTGAGCGATGAGGTGAAAGCGCACGCAGCGGCTGCAGACACTGTCGGCGCATTCTTTGGCGAAGATGTTTTTGTTGCAGTGGGCTCGGTTTTGCTGATTACATCGTACGTCGATGCGAACTATCATCTGAAGCTTGATGCCCTGCAAATAGCGCTGTGGGCGATTCCAACCGCAGTCGCAGCGTTTGTCATCCATGGGCTTCGCCTGTTACGATTGGATAGAAAAATCGCAAAGGCTATGCGTGATTAGCGCCGAGTGGATTTACTGGCTGGCCGGTGCATTCTTTCTTGCAACCGGCATTGAGATCGCATTCGATCGCCAGCATGCAAAACGTTGGACAAACGCAGCCTTCTGGTCGTTGCTCGGGTTGTCGTTTTTTTACGGAAGCTTCATTCACACGCTTCCGTTGTGGCCGTTGGGAGCAACAGTCATTGCGATGGCGCTCATTGCCGGCACCGGTCTCACTTGCCCCGGTACTGTGGCGACGACTAGCGAAGCTCAGCGGGAAGAGAGTGCGGGCCGGCTCGGTAATCTACTGTTTGTGCCGGCGCTGACTATCCCCATAGTGACGGTGGCGTTTGCGGTTGGAGTTAGCAAGGTCGCGATCGGCGGCAGACCGCTCCTCGCCAAAGGGCAAGAGACGCTCGTGGGCTTGGGCGTTTCGGTCATCGTCGCATTGATCGTGGGAACGATCTTGTTACGTCCCAGGCAGCCGTTTGTGGCGCTGCAGGAGGGCCGGCGGTTGCTCGAATCGGTGGGTTGGGCAGTGCTTTTGCCACAAATGCTTACGGTTCTCGGCGGTTTGTTTACGCAGGCCGGCGTCGGCGCCGATGTGGGTGCCATTGCGCGACACGTTACTCCGGAACAATCCCGCTTCTTCGGCGTGCTCGCTTACGCCGTTGGCATGGCCGCGTTTACGATTATTATGGGCAATGCCTTTGCGGCGTTTCCGATTATGACCGCCGCGGTCGGCTGGCCCATGCTTGTCCAGCAACTCGGCGCGCATCCCGCCCCTATGTTTGCCATCGGCATGCTTGCGGGCTACTGCGGTACGCTGTGCACGCCAATGGCAGCCAATTTCAATCTCGTCCCTCCTGCGCTGCTCGAGATGAGCGATAAATACGGCCAAATTAAAGTGCAAATTCCTACTGCGATAGTATTGTTTGCCGTCAACGTACTCTTCATGCTGACACTGCCGTTTCGCTGAGCCAACGATGGGATTGCTGCAAGACGACCTTGCACCTCGCGTTGCACCGGTCATTCTCGTCAACGTTGCGCGCCGCTATCCGTACCACGAGCAAACGTTGTTTCGCGAGGGCGATCGACCGGTAGATCCAACATCCGCGCACCCCGCTTTTGGAAATTCTTTTGATTGGCATTCTAGCGTCCATTCGCACTGGAGCGCAATACAGCTGCTTGCGCACTTTGCATCGGACAAGTTCGCACCACCAGTTGCCTCGAAACTGCAAGAAGCGATTGCGTCCAATCTCACGGCGGTTCATCTCGACAAAGAATCAGCCTATCTTGCTGCGTATCCTACTTACGAGCGGCCGTACGGATGGGCCTGGGCCCTGGCCCTCGCAGCTGCCGCGACGGTGTCGCCTTTACAGTCGATTCGAACGCTGAGCACCCCCTTGCGCGATCTTGCCGAGCGCGTTGCAGAGTCTGCGCGCCAGTGGCTCGCAACGATGCCGGGTCCCGTCCGGCACGGCGTGCATACCAACAGCGCGTTTGCGCTGGGTTTGATGCTCGATGCAGCGA
>JBPYDX010000218.1:0-4792 GCA_051986115.1 Candidatus Eremiobacteraceae bacterium | reverse complement strand
GACAAAAGCAAACATGATGCCGCGATCGGCACCATCATCCTCGAGCGCTTCATCGGGCAGCGGAGGACCATACGCTGTTCCGCGCCTGAGCATGCGGTGAAGCCTCATCACTCCTGCGATAGAGGCGTCGCGGGGGTTCGTTCGCCGCGCATGGGAGCAGGGCGGCGTTTTGAATCCAATCGGGTCGTCTTGATAGGAAAAATCATTATTACGTGATGAGTCCGCTCCAAGTGCTGGGTCATCGTGATCAGGCGTGAGCGCGAGCGGCGCACCGCTGCGCCAGCGCCCCATCATTTTGGCGGCCAACAGTTCTTCCTGCGAATTGTCTGTTGAGTTGCCTCGCAGATATTGACGAAATGCCGCGACACGTTCGTGGAGTTTACGAAAGACCACATACGATCCGTTGCGACCGAGTACATCGGGCTGAGGCATCGGCGGTAAGCCACCCAATTCATCACGATATCCCAGAATGAAGTCGCCGGCTTTGAAGGGTTGTTCGCGAGGATTGGAGCCAGGAATACCGGTGCCCTCGATGGCTGGGTGACTAATCCCGTCCTTGTATCCGAGGTGCTCTTTCTCGGTAGGGAGCGTGTAACAGTCCTGGCGCCACAGCGCCTTTATCCCCGGAAACTTCTCGTATGCTGCGCGCACGTGCCCGAGTTCTTGCTCAAGGCGTTGGGCATCCGGTGCTATGGCTGTAAACACAACGTGACAGTCCGGCGTGCCCAGCGGTTTTTCCCAATTCGCGGGCGCGCTCTCGCCTGTGTCCCCAAGCACGTGCGCGCGCGCTGCCATTCCATGTTGAAACTCAGGTGGGAAGCTCTCTAGCGAATCGTTTGGTACGCCTAGCGCCTTGAGTCCACTGAAGGTGAGCGCCACACTTGCCCACATGTCGCCCTTTGGGCTTTGAGGGCGAGCTGCAGAAGCAACCGCAGTGCTGGCTCGGCGCATCAACTCGCGACCGGCCGCAACGTCGTCGATGCGTAACACTATGTACGTCGCTGCGTACGGCGTCGGTCGAGGTCGCACGACGCCACTTTGTATATGCTCTAACTCGAGAGTCTCGCTCACTTGAGGGCGAGGTTTTTCCAGAAGCGCTCGAGGCTTTGATCGCCGCCGAACAATGTGGTGAATATTGTCGAGTCTGCAAGCAGAATGTCGCCTGCGCGGTCAGTGCTTGGTGGCATCCACAAGAACATGTTAAACTCTCGTTCACCCGCCTCGGTAAATGGATGCGGACGGGTGAGATCGACTGGCTGCTTCGCCAGAAGCCTGATGGCTTTTGTGTCGTTGGTAGTAAGCGCGTAATGCGGGAGGTGGGGATGAAAATTAAAGGTCGTCACTCCCTCGAGGAAACCTCGAGTGTCTAGGTCTCTGAAGGTTGTCAGTGGTGCGATTTGATTGCGAGTACCCTCCACGGTTGCAGGTCGAAGACCCCAACGGTTTTCAACCGGAACGCCGAGGGCTTTCATCAACGACCGTGTGTAGCGTCCGAACCGCTGTTGCCGAGGCACCAACGCATCGCGATGATGCCGATATTCCAGCTGCCGTTGCGTCATGTCGTTCGAGCTACCTACGTCGTGATGCGGGCTCAGCACGAGCGTCGTGCCTTCACGCGTCAGCCACTTACGGATAGCCTCGATTTCCTCTGGCGCAGCTTCTTGCTCTGTGACTAAATGATCGAGCCCGAACACCATGAGCGTGTCAGTGTCGGCTAATATGCGCTCATCGATGGGTAACTTTTGGCCGGCTTGATCGATGCGCTGGTAGTCAATGACGGGTTGGCCCGTTGCTTCGCCGACGACCTGTTGGAATCGAACAATAGAAAGATGGAAAAGCTCGAGCGTCCCGGCGATTCCCTGTAAGAACATCGCTTCCGAGTACTCAGGTCCTTCGTACGCAGGCCACGCGACTCGGCGCACCTCGGTCATAGTCGAAAAGCGGTTGTCGAGCTCAGTGATGTCGCGATTTGACTCCCATGGATAACTCCACGTCCAGTAAACGCTGAACCTTCTCTTGCCAGCCTTGTAAGGTCTTGGGACGTTGATTAGGTTGTACGTCCTTGGGGACCAACTCTCGGTACTCATGCGCTTACAATCACATCTATTGCATTTGATCGAGCATGTCGGAAAGTGCTTGCTTGACGTTCAAAGCTTTCCTGATCTCGGCAGACGTTACGTACGGAACCTCTGCGTATTCCAAGAAACTCGGATGGTGATGTTCTCGCACAAATTTGACAAAGGCTTGCGGATTTGTCTTCCAGTCTTCCGGGAATCCTTCGAGGTTGGTGAAGACAGTCGTCACTCCAAATTTGCTAAACAACGCAACAGCATCTTCGGTATACTTGTCAAAATCAGTGTCAAAAATACCCTGATACATGAAGTAGGTGTCCGATCCTATTGGGAAGAGAACCCATTTCAGGGTGTGCAGCTTCAGCGGGGCAAGTGATTCAGGAGCATCCGTTATCAACTTCTCTACCGCTGGGGCATAGTCGCGAACAGCAGCTTCGCGCCCAGGTTTTATCTTTGCGATGATGGTGAAGCCGTAGCCGAGGGGCGTGCGCGGAAAAATCGGTCCATATTGACCTTTCTCAGGTTTAAGGTATCCTTCTTTAGGAATTGCCATCGCTGCCGGCTTCGTCCAGTCAGGCTGAGCCATTGAGATCTCCTTTTAACGGGGAAGGAGCCGGTTAAACGTCGATGCTCAAAACCCTAGCATACAACCTGCGTAAATCCTTACGCGAGGGGAAGCCTCGGCGTCAAGTCGAACGCGCGCCCACTGTGGAGCCAGATCTCTCCGCGTCCGAGATTTTTATCTTCTTTTTTGTCATGCTCGGGCCATTAAAAATGTTGGCCCCGTTTGCTCGTCTCACAGCTGCTGCCGACGATAGATTGCGCCGTAGGATTGCTCTTCGCGCCTTTGTCATCTCTATAGTCACGCTGCTACTCGCCGGCTTGATCGGCAAAACCATGCTTTCGAAATGGAACGTTTCAACGTCGGCGTTGGCAATCGCCGGGGGGCTAACGCTCTTCGCCGTGGCGTTTAGACGCATACTCGAGCAGTTTAGCTTTGCAGAACCGGACACCACGCCGTCATCGCCGCCAACGCTCGCTTTGGCGCTTTCGCCGGTCGCATTTCCAGAAATCGTCACGCCGTACGGTATTGCGGTGCTTATCTTACTCTTGGTGATCTTGCCTGACAAGACCCTTATCATTTTCGCACAGCTGGCATTTGTAATGCTTTTAAATCTTGTATGCATGTTTTATGCTGATCGGATTTATCGACTACTTGCCTTGGTGCTGGGGATTTTTGGAGCAATCCTT
Organism: Candidatus Eremiobacteraceae bacterium; assembly: GCA_051986115.1. Taxonomy (GTDB): domain Bacteria; phylum Vulcanimicrobiota; class Vulcanimicrobiia; order Eremiobacterales; family Eremiobacteraceae; genus JAFANK01. The sequence continues at coordinate 1,469 of JBPYDX010000218.1, read as the reverse complement.
GGCATTATGCAAGTGGCACTTGGCATCCAAATTGTGATCTTCGGCATCCGATTATGGTTCAGCTCGCATTAGGAGACCACTCGGAGTAGTGACGACGGCCTGCGAAACTACGACTTCACCTCGCGACGGGGTCCTTCTAGCCCGCTAAAAGCTTTGAAGATCGTCAAGTCGTAGACAATCTTTAATCCACCAGCGATAAAAAACGGCAGACCGATCGCCGCAGTTTGCATCGCTAGTCCAGAGAAGATAGGCGCGATCGCAGCTGCAGCGGGCCTAACGGCGTTCGTTAGCGCTGCAGCATACGTGCGCTCGTCAGGAGCAACCGCTTCCATCGTCAAGGCCTGGCGAGTTGGAACATCCATTTGGGAAAGCGCAAATCGAGCTAGCAACACAGCGCTGGCTGTCAAGAACGTTGGCATCAGCGCCACCAGGCAGAGTAAAACGTTTGAGGGGAGGTGAGTGAACACCATGGTGCGCACGAGCCCGAAGCGCGTCGCAAGCTTCGCCGCAACGAGGTAAGAAAACGCACTTAACGTGTTGGCCCCAAAGAACACCAGGCCGAGAGTGCGCTGATCTGCTCCAAATCGAAGGTGCAGCCAATATGCTAAAAAGCTCTGAACTACAAATCCACCCGCAAGCGCATCGAGACCGAATAATAAGGAGAGGCGTTCTGGTATTCCTGAAGATTTCTGCGGACGTTTGTCGTCTGCTGGCGCAGTCTTGCCCAGGGTCTTTGGGAGCGCCGTGTACACAATCGAAAGCGCAAGAGCACACATTGCATAACTGAATGGGACCAAGCCCGTCGGGATGCCAGCAGCAGCAAGCGCCCCGATGGCTAAGGCAATCGCGCCGGACAAATTGTAAACTGCGAAGCGATGCACTAATCGGGACGAGTAATATTCCGCAATGGCGCGTTGCTCGATGGGAGAGAAGGGACCGACCTCTTGGCCTCCGGCACTGAGGGTGCCTAACAAACACGCGACCACAATTAGGAACGCAGGGCCGGGCAATCCCAGCAATAAGCCGGACGCACACATCACGGTAGCGGCGAGAAATAGCGCAGATCGTTGTCCAACTTTTCGAACAATCGGCGATGCTAATATGAGTGACACTGCGCCCGCCATGAGCGCTAACGTCAGCATCGCGCCAACCACAAAGGCAGAGAGACCGCGGCTGCTCAGATACAGTCCCAGCGCTACCGAGAGTAGGCCAAAACCAAACGCGCGTAGGCTTCGCGCAAGAACTACGACGGTGAATGTTCGATCAGTGTTGCGGATTAGGATTCGACCCGTTGTTGACACCAAGCATAGAGTGCATCGTACAGAGGCGTTTCGAGAGCAAGTTTCTGGTGATCGTCCACTCCGTGCACCGCTGCGAATCCGTGAGCGATCGCCCTCAAACCCGCCGCTTCTGGCTCGATCGAAATATCTTCAGGCACATCAGCTCCGTGGACGATGCGCCCAAGCAAG
>JBPYDX010000217.1:0-3608 GCA_051986115.1 Candidatus Eremiobacteraceae bacterium | reverse complement strand
GAACTCGCTGCGCGATCGAACGTACCGATTGTCATCATGCACAACCGGGTGAGCGCCGACTATGACGGTGACTGTGTCGGCGAAGTCATCGCATCGCTGGAATTGGCTGCCCGTTATGCTCGCGAGTGTGGGGTCGCATCCGAGGGGATAATCGTCGATCCAGGCATCGGCTTTGGCAAAACGCCCGATCATAACGTGCAGATTCTCTCGCGATTGGATGAGTTCGTGAGCCGCCTGCCCTACCCGTTGCTTGTCGGCCTCTCTCGCAAATCTTTCATTGGGAAAATCACAGGTCTCCCGGTTGAGGAACGAACCTTTGGCACAGCCGCCGCCATTGCGCTGGCCATTGCAGCCGGCACTGATATCGTGCGAGTGCATGATGTACGGGAGATGCGCGGCGTTGTCGACGTGGCTGATGCAATTTGCAGGGTCGGCGCCGCACAGGCACCACTACGCCAACCGGTGCGGCGACAGTAGTGCCGAGTGCTACGGTGCGTATCGCGGGGATGCGCTTTTTGGGTGCGCACGGAGTCACGGCGCAAGAACGCCAGCGCACCCAACCAATCGAACTCGATCTGGAAATCACGCTTGATATTGTACGGGCAACGCAAACCGACGACGTGGCTGATACCGTCGATTACGCCGAGCTATACGCTCTTTGTCAGCGCGTGGTCACACAGCAGTCGTTCGCGCTCTTAGAGACGTTGGCGGACCGCATCGCTCAGACAATTGTTGAGGACCCCAAAATTGTCGAGGTGGTCGTACGCGTGCGCAAGCCGGGTCTACTTGACGGTGCGACTCCGGAAGTCGAAGTGCGGCGCAGTCGTAGCAGTGACGTGAAGTGACTTGCCGCTGGGCGCCAAGGCCAGCCAAGCCATCCCGGCGAAAGAGATAAGGTGGCCGAACATAAGAGAGTTCATGTCGATGATGCGTCCGCGTCGTCGCTTGCGCGCTTCGTCCGCAGGCAAGTTGCCCCACTCTCGAAGGCATTTGCCGAAAGCCCGTTGATGCAATTGCGGGTGCGAACTCCGCAAGGCACCGTTACGTTGACAAAAGCCCAAGGTCGACCGAGTTTGACGGTCAGCGCTTACGCGGAAGGTGCAGCCGCGAGCGCCGGCGATGCGAGTGAAAATGCGCGTCAAAACCAGTCGCGGTCGTCACCGCGCGTTCATAACGGAGAGGTTGGGCGCGCTTACGACACCATTAACGCTGAAGTCGTTGGCATTTTTCGTGACGTGGCTCAACCGCCAGCAACGGGCGACCAGCTTGCGGCTGGACAAATTATCGGAGAAATTGAAGCGTTGCGGCTACGTAATGCCGTCCGTTGCCCGCTAGAGTGCACGCTCATAGCGCAGGTAGTGGTTGACGGTCAGCCCGTCGATTTCGGCGAGGCGCTGTTTGTTGTCGACAGCGGCGGTGTTCCTCTCCAAACGGCTGCGCAAGCCGCTGGAGAAGAACAATCACCTGAAGTCATCGAACCGCCCCGCATCTAGAGCCTGCCCGCCGTCACGCTAATCCTGGAGCTCAAACGTGTTTGCTAAGGTTCTAATAGCCAACAGAGGCGAAATCGCGCTGCGCGTTATTCGCGCATGCCGCGAATTAGGTGTCAAGACGGTTGCGGTTTTTTCCGAAGCCGACCGTCAGGCGCTGCATCCCCGATTTGCAGACGAAGCATATTGCATTGGACCCGCGCAAACCACGCGATCGTATCTCAATATTCCCAACATTATTAGCGCCGCGGAAATTGCAGGCGTCGACGCTATCCATCCAGGCTACGGTTTTCTTTCCGAGAACGCGCAGTTCGCAGAAATCTGCGCGTCGCATGGTTTCAAGTTCATCGGCCCTCAAGCGTCGACCATCGCGCTGATGGGCGACAAGTCCACTGCCAAACAGCATATGGCCGAGGCAGGGGTGCCAGTGATCCCGGGTTCGGGTATCATCGAGTCTGAGAGCGAAGCCAAGAAATTTGGTCGCGAAGTCGGCTATCCCGTGCTCATTAAGGCAACCGCCGGCGGTGGTGGCAAAGGCATGCGCATCGTCGGACGCGAGGCCGATCTTCCAGCCGGCCTGATTGCTGCTAGTGGAGAGGCGCAGGCCGCTTTCAATGACGGACGCGTGTATATCGAAAAGTTGCTGGTTCATCCGCGGCACATTGAAGTGCAAGTTCTCGGCGATGAATACGGCCATATCATTCATATTGGCGAGCGCGACTGTTCAATTCAAAAACCGTCACATCAGAAACTGCTCGAAGAAACACCGGCACCCAATTTGGATCCGGGTGTGCGCGCAGATCTCTTGACCAGTGCCGTGCGCGCGGCCCGTTCGGTCGAGTATGCCAACGCTGGAACGCTTGAATTCTTGGTAAATCAAGACGGGCATTTCTATTTTATGGAAATGAACACGCGCATACAAGTCGAGCACCCGATTACAGAAATCGTGTACAGCATTGATCTCGTACGCTGGCAGATTCGCATTGCTGCCGGAGAACGGCTCACGGTGCGGCAAGAAGAAATAAAGCCGCGAGGTCATTCCATTGAGTGCCGCATCAACGCCGAGGACGCCGATATGGGATTCCGCCCCGCTGCGGGCAAGCTTGGCAGCGTGCTCTTCCCGGGCGGTCCGGGCGTGCGCATTGACAGCCATATTTATACCGGTGCAGAAGTTCCGCCGTATTACGATTCGCTGCTGGCAAAAATTTCGGTGCACGATCGAACGCGGGAAGACGCGATCGTTCGCATGCGACGTGCGCTTGCTGAGACCGAGATTTTGGGTGTTGCGACCACGGTCCCCATTCACGAACGCATTCTTGCCATGAATTCGTTTCTTGATGGTCAGACCCACGTGACCTGGTTGCGCGAGCAGGTGCTTCAGCCGCAGCGCGACGTGGTTGCTGCGAGTGGCGCGTGAGCGTCGCGAGCATAGGCTCGCTCTCGAAATATTGTACGCGGTGGATGTCGGCAAAACCGCGCTCGACGTGGCGCTGCGTCAGGCAAAAGACGAAGTCGGCGTCTTTGCGCGCGGTGACGAGGCTCGAAGTGAAGACCCCTATGAAGCGGTTTACCCCGCGGTCGAGCGTCGCGCCGATGCGCCTCGCGCTACCGACTGGACGCTCGTCGAATCGATTGTCCATGGAACGCTTGGCCACGTCGACGAGCTCCAGCGCGACTTGAGTACGCACTTGCGGCGATGGCGGCTCGAGCGGCTTTCAGGTGTTGATCGCTTGATTTTGACAATGGCTGCCTGGGAACTGCGCTATCGGCCCCAGGCCCAGACGACGACGGTTATCAACCATGCGGTGGAACTCGCGCGGCGCTTGTCGACTGAGAAATCTGCTGATTTTGTCAATGCGATCTTGGATGCGTTTGCTAAAACTCCGACCCACCATGCGGCTCCCACTCCCCACTCATGAACAAGCGTAACCGACGCACCTTGCGCGTCGTAGCGAGCACGTTGCTGCTCTTCTTCGCGATCGTAGTGTTAGCTGTTGGCGGAGTCATCTTGTACGTCATTGGTGCGTATGGGCAGAATTTACCCGACGTCAGCAGCCTATCGATGATCGAGCCCACATCGCCGACGACGCTGGTTGCTCGCGACGGAACGACCATTGC
>JBPYDX010000216.1:0-14152 GCA_051986115.1 Candidatus Eremiobacteraceae bacterium | reverse complement strand
AGTTGCTCGAATAATCTCCACACAATTCGATGAGCGTTAGCGCTTTGGAGGATAGCGGTGGTCTTTGTCTACGACTTCTCGCCACACAGCGTCATCAGCGAATTCTCTGCCGCAGCGATCAGCGGTTGGTACATCGCGCGGTTGTAGCGCGCCACGAAAGCCGTTGATCCGTACACGGTTACGACTTCGTCGGTGGTGACAGGTACGTCGTTTGCGCCTGTCCAGGTATACGACAGATACAGTGCTCTGTGGTTGCCGCACACTTTGGTATGGTGCGCCGGACCGGCGACCATGTCTGGCAAGCCGCGGGCGTACGTCATTTCGATATTTTCGACGTCCTCTTGCGCACCAAGACCTTTTTTTGCCTCGACGACAACGTTTTGCGTGTAGTCGGTATCGCCTTGATGCAGCCAGGTCCAGGTTCCCGGCGCCGCTCCACGCACGTAGTGCCATCCGGTGGGTCCCTCGAACATCGGCGAGTTGTTAGCGCTAGATGGCGCGGGAGAGGGCGCTGGTGTCGCGGCCATGGCGCTCGGCCGCGATGATGACGCGATTATGAGGAACAGGACGCCAAGCAAAGACGATTGGATGAATCTCATAGGCTGAATCCACGCGGAGAGTTTGGAGGCTAGCGGGGTCGAGCCGCTGGCCTCTTGCGTGCCCTGTATTCCGAGAGTCAGACGCAAACCTGCACAAAGGAAGGGTTGTAGGTACGCTAAAGGAGAGTGCTTGGTGAGTTTAGGAAACGACCCAGGTTACCACCTCGGATATAGTGATGCCGAAGCAGAACGGCTCATTCGCCAGGGTCACTATATCAATGGCATGACGGAGCAGTTCTTCCGAACATCGGGGATCACGACAGGACAACGTGTGCTTGACGTTGGCTCTGGCGTCGGCGAAGTAGCGTTGATCTTAAGCACGCTTGTCGGACCTTCGGGAAGAATCATTGGCGTCGAGCGGGATGACCGCTCCATAGAGCGTGCGCGAGCCAGGCTGCGAGACGCGGGTGTAGAAAATGTTGCCTTCGTTCAGGCCGACATAACGACTTTCTCCCCTGACACGCCCTTCGATGCTGTGGTCGGGCGCTATGTCTTGCAGTTCTTACCTGATCCGGTAGCCGTGTTGCGGTCGTTATCTGCAATGATCAAGCGTAGCGGAATCATCGCCTTCCAGGAAGTCTCGTTCGCCGCGTTCGTCGCGCTTTCGGACCATTTGCCGCTGCGCTCGAAGTGCGTGCGGTTGATGCGCACGATGGCTGAACAGGCCGGCGTGCACGTCGAGATGGGTCCGCAGCTGTACAAGGCGTTTCAAGATGCCGGATTGCCAGCACCGACGATGCGTTTCGAAATGCCAGTAGGCCGCGACCGCGAATTCACGAGGCTCTTGTCTGATCGGCTCACGATCTCGCTTCCGGGCGCTCAGATAGATAGTATTTCGATGGAGCCGCTTGGCGACTTGAATACTTTAGCGAAACGGCTCCATGAGGAAGTCGAGAGATCAGATTCGGTGGTGCCGTGGCTCGCGCTCGTAGGCGCGTCCTGCCGAAAGACTGATTCGGATCGCCGAAACGACCGTTAGCGAGGGCCCACTGTGAAGCCCAACGGTCTCCGCTCCCCGGAACATTTAGAAAACTTTAATTGACCGAACTCTTGACTTGCATGGCGGCGCGGCGGTAGACTGGTTTCTGTCCACCTAAAGTTTTAGGTGAATGGAGGGAGCATGCCGCGTAAGCGTTCTGTCACCCTGACTGAAGCTGAACAGCGACTTATGGAAGTGCTATGGGCCCGTGGGCATGCGACGGTTGCGGAAGTTCTTGCAGCATTGCCGCGTAACGGCCGGCCGGCATTCAATTCGGTACAGACGCTTCTACGTATCCTTGAGCAGAAGGGCTATCTTCGTCACGAGGCCGTAGGGCGCGGATTTGTTTATTACCCCACCGTGAAGCGACTCGACGCATCGCGCGCGGCCGTAAAAAACCTTCTCCAACGCTTTTTTGACAATTCTGCTGAGCTCCTTACCGTCCGGCTTTTGGAAGATGAAGAGATCGACCCACAGGAGCTTGCCCGCTTGCGACGACTTATCGACGAGGCGAAGAGCGAATGAACGTATTGCACTTGCTCACCTGGGCACTCTTGAATTCAATCTGGCAGAGCGCGGTGCTCGCGCTTCTCGTCTTCGCAAGTTTACACTTTTTGGGGAGAAGCACTGCTGCACAGCGCCATGCGGTGTGGTGTGCAACGCTTGTGGGGTGCGCGCTCCTGCCTGCAACTGATTTTGCGCTTTCAGCTGGCTTCGTTCATTTCTGGCCAAGCGGGCCCGCAGTGGCACTCAAGATCCCGTACTCGACCGCGGTACCCGCCGAACAGCAAGACACGCTCGCCCCACTCCACACACTTCCGTCCTTTACAGTTCTGCCGAAAAGCGTCGCAGCGAACCCGATGCGTTGGACACCACCTCTAGCGCCTGACGACAACGCAACAACGATGCTCGTCCAAAGCGGCTTTGAACGTCTTGCGAACATAACGGGCTCTTTATTGGATGGAAAGTTCGACTCCGTTTTCTTTGCTTTGTGGGTTATCATTGCGAACCTATTGCTCGCTCGCCTGGCGATCGGTTACGTACGACTGACGATTGCGAAACGCCAATTACAGATGCGCGACCTGAACGAGCTTGAGTGGGAAGCGCTCTTTAACGCGACAGCGCGGCCCGTCGCGATCGGGTATTCATCGATCCTGAGTGAGCCGTGCGTGATCGGATTTGCCCGTCCGGTGATCGCTCTTCCGCACACAATAACACAGCGGCTGTCGGCTCAGGACGCGATGAGGGTTATTCGCCACGAGTGTGCACATGTGAGCCGCTGGGACGACGTCACAAATCTATGCAGGCAAACCGTAGCGGCCTTGCTCTTTTTTAATCCAATTGTCCACGTCATCGCTCGCGCTTTGGATGTCGACAGAGAAATTGCGTGCGATGATGTTGCTGCGACAGATGCGTTGGATCGTGTTGAGTTTGCGAAATGCCTCTTCGACATCGCGACGGCAGCAGGGCGCCGCGGATGGCTGCCGGTGACGGGGCTCATCCGCAACAACCGCCAGATCGCGGTTCGCATCGCGCACCTCCTCGACCGCAATCATCGCGGTTCGACGCGGATCGGCCGCGGGGTGAAACTTTCACTTATCGCCGTGGTTGCAAGTGTCGTTGCCTTTGCTGCCGTGCAGATTGCGCCGAGCAAGCCGCTCATGCAATGGACCCCGGTTGTTGCCCCTGACCTGCCGCGTACCGAGCTTGTGATGCGTCCCATGCTGGTGGCGCCATTTGTTTCACCGACAATCCACGGTCAGAGATCACAATTAGTCCACACGGTAGTGGTCGTGCACGAGCACGTCGCCCAGACCCGCCACACTAGTGGACACACGATCGCTATCGTGCTTGCGGCGCGACCGGTGAAACCGTTGCTTGAGAGGTCTGTGCATCTTGTGGCGATGCCAGCTGAGCCGGTTGAAGCTCGAATGGCGGCGCTGATGCGCAATCCGGTCCTAATCTCGGAAACTGCGATGGTTGCAGCTCGCACGGAGCTCATGCGCGCAAGCGCTCAAGTGGACGCCGTAAGCGGGAGCTTATCCGGTGAAAGGGAACATGACGAGTTTCTTCAGGCAATGCGCGACGCCGGGTTCACCGGATTGTCCGTCGACGACCTTATCGCGATTCACAACGCTGGCGTATCGACGACTTTCCTCAACGAACTGCATGCCGCCGGTTTGACGCCTATGCCACCCAGGGATCTGATTGATCTCGCAAACGCTGGGGTGAGCGCCGCATTTTTGGTGGAAGTCCACAAAGCAGGCTACGACCATCTGTCATGCGCGGACATGATACGGCTCAGCAATGCCGGCATTCAGCCCGCCTACATGGCTGGGCTTGCGGGCCTGGGTTATCACCTCCCGCTCACGGACGTCGTTCGATTGAGAGACGCCGGCATCACGCCCGCATACATCGGGTCGCTCGCAGAGGTCGGCTACAAACGCCTCAGTCCCGACGAACTGATCCGCCTTACTAACGCCGGGGTGATAGCTTCGTTTATCGCTCGGCTCGAGGCAAGCGGCGTCGAACGCGGCACCCGGCCTTCGGTTAACGATCTGATCAAACTTAGCAATGCGGGGGTTTGACTCCGACGCAGTTGTGAGCCGCTTCGCTTCACGATTGCTCGCAGCGATCATCATTTCGATCGTGTTCGTTGCGCCTGCACGCGCTGACCAGTTGAGTGGCACGTGGTCGCTTACACCAACGACCGGCGGCAACGTCGATCTTATCCTTCAGCGCCAAACCCAGACTAGCTTCTGGACCTGGAGGAACAAACTGGCGCCTAGCGCCTTAGAGGGGCTCACCGAGAATCAGATAGCAGCACCCTCGGCCACGGTGAGATTTTCACTCGTGCACAGCTCTGGAAATTTTATTTGTCAAGGCACCCTTGTCAATGGCAAAGGAAGCGGAACCTTTGTGTTTGTTCCCAGCCCCACATTCACGGCTGCTCTATCGCAGCGCGGTATGACTCCACGATCTTTCGATGAGCAATTCGAACTCGCCATGGCTGGTGTGACGCTTCAATATATCGATGCCCTGCGTCAAGCGCATTACAATCCATCGGTTGAGGACATACTGCGGTTGCTCAACGACGGGGTCGACCTCGAGTATGTAGAGGCCGTAACGCACGCTGGTACGGCGCCTAACTCGATCGATGGGCTCATTCGTCTCCGCGATCACGACGTTAGTCCGGAGCTTCTAGCGGCCATGCGCAGCGCCGGCACACCGATGACCGTGGATGGGGCCATACGCCTTGCTGACCATGGCGTCTCACCGTCGTATATCCAAGGGCTGCACCAGCTTGGCTACAGCCCTGGCGTCGATGAACTCGTGAGGTTGGCTGATCATGACGTCACTCTGGGCTGGATTCGTCAGGTCCAGTTACAGGGTATGCATCCATCCGTCGACGACCTCATTCGCATGCGCGACGCCGGGGTATAGGCGGCAAGTGCTACGCAACTTTTGGCGGGGACGGCGTGTACAATGGGCATGCCATTTCTCATCGTGACCAAGCGAATTATGTGTCGCTCGTGGAGTGGTTCCCGGCTTTGCAAGTAACACGGCTCGTGCGCGTTTTAGCAATACCAGCGATGCTGCCCGCACTCTTAGGCGCCGCCCGTGGGAGTGCCCAGCTAGTTGAAAGTGCTCGTACCTACTATCAGCACCCCACATTGTGCTTCGGCACTACCATTTGTAACATCATCGCCTGCGCACCAAAAATCCCCCGCATCACATGGTACGCTCTCGCCGGAGAAAATAAAATCCCGCAGAGGTTTGCGGGATAGGGGCCAGTTTGGTGGAGGATAGCGGGGTCGAACCGCTGACCTCTTGCATGCCATGCAAGCGCTCTACCAACTGAGCTAATCCCCCAGGGTTATTTTCTGATTACTTCGAGGATTGCGGTGCTCCTCTTATCGCTGCTAGGACTGCACCTGCGTCGTACCCTCGCCAATAATCGCGTTGCTGTTATCACGCATGATGAGAGTCACGGGACCGCTATAGGACCCCTTCAAATCGAAGAACATCACAGCTTTGCCGGTTGAACTTGCATCGATTGTATCGGGATCGCAAGTGTTTTCTGCACCGGCATCGGGATTGAGCGTCGAACCATCGCTTAATTGCAGCGTAAAGCTGCTCTCCTCGCAGAGCAACGGATCACTTCCGTTGTTATGCACAACGAAACCTAACCGCAACACTGGTGCACCGCTTGTGGTCACAGCGACGTCATTAAAATCGAACTTTACGTAACCGGCGTTCGCAGTATTCGGCGCAGCGGTGCTCGCAGCCGCTGTTGACTCGGTAGAGGTTGACTCATTTCCTGAGGATGTCTGCTCTTTGTGAGAACAACCAACGGTTGCTACGAGCATCGCACCGAGCAAGACCGCGAAAACTGTTTTTTTCATCACGCCATCCTCCGACAGTCAAGTTACTAAGACCAAATTCGCAGAGAACCATTTTTGCCACGGGATTCCCTTATCGCGGCACGAATCCAGGGCGCCATGCCAACATCGCCGGGCAAGGACCTGCGGCGTGCTGTCACGACCTGGGGCTCGTATTCGTGGGGTTATGCAGACGTTGGCGCTGACATTTATGTCGCGCTTGGTCTTGTTGTCGGCGCAGCGATGGGAGCGGCAAATCTCGCATTCGCTTTTGCCGGCATTGTGTATGTGTGCATCGGCCTTGCCTACACCGAACTAGCGGCTGCCTACCCTGTTGCAGGGGGCGGTCAGTTCTTTGTTACACGCGCGCTTGGAGATTTCGTAGGTTTCATCGCGGGCTGGGCAGTGCTGCTCGATTTTACCGTTGACATAGCGATATTTGCTTGGGCAACGATCGCGTATATTAGTATCTTAGTACCATGGCTTGCTGATCACGCTGCTATTCGCTTCATCGGTGTTTTGTGCGTGACAGCTTTTCTTACGTTGCTCAACATCGTCGGCGTCCGGCAATCTTCCCGCCTTAACGAAGTAGTTGCGGCGGTTGACATCATGAATGAAACACTCATCTTGGTCTGCGGGTTTCTGTTTGCTTGGAAGCCGCAAATCCTCATCCATACGATGCGGTTTCATTGGCCGCACACCAACGAGCTGTTCTTGGGCGTATCGCTTGCAATCATCTCGTTTGTCGGACTTGAGAGCATATCGCAGGCGGCAGAAGAGACTCAACGCCCGTCGCGCGTTATCCCAAGAACATCGGTTGCGCTCATCCTGACGATCTTGATTTTTGCTCTTGCGTACTCGAATCTCGTGATCGGCATGCCGAACCTGCAGGGGCAACCCGCGTTCCAGTTCTTGGGAAATACCGACAATAATGACAAGGCCGTCGCAGTCCTTGCAAGCCACCTGCCGCTCATCGGCAACATACTGAAATGGTATGTTCCTATACTTGGTGCGCTTCTCGTAATGATCTCGAGCAACTCAGGGGTGTATGGAGCCTCACGCATTGCGTACTCGATGGGTAAGTTTCAGCTGCTCCCGAGCTGGTTTCAAATAACTAACCCGAGGACGAAGACTCCAGTCGGCACCATTTTATTTTTTTCGGGAATAGCCGCGATCGTGCTCGCGGCGGCCTACATACAGGGTCCGCGAGCTTTTGACTTTTTGGGCGACCTCTATGCATTTGGCGCAGCGCTTTCATACACGCTTGTCTTTGTCGCGTTAATGACCTTACGGTTTACGGATAAGGAGGCGCCGCGACGATTTAAGATGCCATGGAACATCCCGCTAACGATCAGAGGTGCGCGTGGCGATCTGTCGCTCGTCTCAGTGGTGGGTCTCTTAGGCATTTTTGCTATCTTGCTTTTCACACTCTTCACGCACCCGACTGGGCGGATCGCGGGCCCATCATGGGTCATTTTTGGCGTCCTTTTCTATATGATTTATCGCACGCGCACAAAGAAGCCAATTTTTGATAGTCTTGACCGTGATTGGGTGCGCCACCACCAGCGTACGCTCGTCAATGCGGGCGAACTTGAGATGCTCGATGAATATAACGCAGCACTCAAGACAGCAAAAAAAGGATAGGTTCTCAGCAGCACATGGCCATCGCAAGCGTCAATCCTGCAACCGGCGAAACCATCAAGACCTTCGAGGCTTACTCTGCCGCACAAATAGAAGCAAAGATCGCTGCGGCGCAGCGCGCATTTGAAGAAAATCGCCGGCTCGATTTTCCCACCAGAGCTACTAGCCTGCGACGGGCTGCGGAAATTTTAGAACACGAAAAACAAGATTTCGCTCGCCTCGCGACGTTAGAGATGGGTAAGCCGATTCGCCAGGCGGTGGCCGAAGTTGAGAAGTGCGCGTTGGCCTGCCGATTTTACGCCGACCACGCATCAGAGCAGCTCGCCGACGAACGAATCATTACTGATGCAGCAGAAAGCTTGGTTCGTTATCAACCACTCGGTATCGTTCTCGCCGTGATGCCATGGAATTTTCCATATTGGCAAGTGTTTCGCTTCGCAGCGCCGGCACTGATGGCAGGCAATGCTGGTTTGCTCAAACACGCCTCCAACGTACCGCAGTGCGCCTTAGCAATCGAGTCGATCTTCCAACGCTGTGGCCTGCCGGAAGGATGCTTTGGTGCGCTACTCATTGGCAGCGCTGCTGTCGAAGCGGTGATTCGCGATCCTCGCGTTCGAGCGGTGACGCTCACAGGCAGCGAGCATGCTGGGCGAACGGTTGCAGCGACAGCAGGCCAGCAAATCAAAAAGACGGTGCTTGAACTTGGCGGCAGCGATCCGTTCATTGTGATGCCTAGCGCCGATCTTGCGCAGGCAGCCCAAACAGCGGTAACGGCACGGGTGCAAAATAACGGACAATCATGCATCGCGGCCAAACGCTTCGTCGTTGCCAACGACGTCGCGGATGAATTTACGCGCCGCTTGGTCGAACGTTTCGGTGCTCTCAAGGTGGGCGATCCGATGGATGAAGGCACGGACGTTGGGCCACTCGTAAGTGAAGCCGCTCGCGAAGAACTTGAAGATCAAGTGAAGCGGCTGGTGGATGCTGGTGGAAAGGTCCTCATCGGGGGCAAGCGCCCGCAAGGAGCCGGAGCCTATTATCCGCCGACCATCGTCGCGGACGTTCCTCGGGATGCGGCGATTGCGAAAGAGGAACTATTTGGACCAGTTGCCATGCTTTTTCGGGCCCGCGACGCAAATGACGCCCTAGCGATAGCAAACTCTACAACGTTTGGACTTGGTGCGAGCGTATGGACGAAAGATTCCGCCGAGCGCGATCGCCTTGTCAACGGCGTGGAAGCGGGCGCCGTTTTCGTTAATGGCATGGTGAAGTCTGACCCGCGGCTTCCGTTTGGCGGCGTCAAAGCGTCGGGTTACGGCAGAGAGCTGGCTGAATTTGGCATTCGGGAATTCGTCAATGTGAAGACTGTTTGGATCGGGCCAGCTAAAGCATCGTAGATCGCGCTCCCGCGCGTTGAGCGCATAACCGATACCCCATAAAGATGGAAAGCATCTCTTCACGCGGCAACGCAAGAGTATGGGCAGCGACTGTCATCGCCGTGGCATTTTTGATTCGGCTGGTGCCCGCGCTGCGGCGTCCGCTCCATAACGATGAGCAAACGTCACTGTGGTTTGCCGCGATGCCGGTGCAAACGATGCAGAACATTTTGCATTTCAAAGACGTGCATCCGCCGCTTTTTTTCTTGACCCTCCACGTGCTGGGATTGGCAAGCGTACCGGTCTGGTTGGCGCGCCTTCTTATGATTGCGTGCGGCACCATCTCCGTTGGATTATTATTTGCGACCGTTCGGCTTTGGGCCCCGCTGTCTGCAGCAATCATTGCTGCGCTGGTTGCGGCTTTTATGCCGAGCCTAATTTTCTACGACACTTGGATCCGAATGTACGCTCTTGGCTACATGCTCATGCTTTTATCGTGGTGGCTGCTTTCACTTATTCTCGTTGTTCAGCTGACTAAATCGCAGCGTCTGGGTTTGTGGGTGGCTTGGGCGATCTGTGCTGCAGCGTCTGCGTACACGCTCTATTTGGCCTGGTTTGTTATTGCCGCCGAGCTTTTGTATGTCGTTTTTGTGCGGCGAGATGCGCTTGTTGGCGCTGCGCTCGCTACCTTCGGGGCAGTAGTACTGTGGTTACCACAGCTACGTGCATTTTTGGATCAAACGGCAACGGGAGGGGTAAATTTCGCGACCATCCGATCACACGAGCTAGCAACGATCGCATTGCTACCAGGCCAAGCTACTTTAGCGCCCGAGCTTGAGGGCTGGGCCGCCGTCATGGGTGCGATCATCGCTTGGATTTGGATCGCGCTCGCCTTGTACCAAACGATTGCGCTTCGACCGGACTCGTTATTACCGTGGTTCATAATGCCGTGCATCTTGCTGCTCGGATACAGCCTAGCAGCACACAAGCTAATCTATCTTGACCGTTACTACTTGTTTCTTGCTTATGGGGTAGCCGCTTGGACGGGCTGCGCTTGCGCGCCGCTGCTAGCTCGGGGCTGGTCCCCACAGCGCTCCCTGCTCGCGGCCGCAGCGGGAGCACTGGCGCTTTTGGGCATCGCTTTTGCGTTTGATCCGCGCTTTTACACGGCAGATTGGCCATCCGTTGAAGCTGCTCTTGAAGCGCAAGCACAGCCGTCCGACCTCATTATCCTCGAACAAGGTAATGCTGAGTGGTCGCTATTCAGAATCAAGCAACTTGCGCAACACCCGCATTTTATGGTTTGGGTGCCCGCCAACGTAAGCGAAGCCGAAGCGTTTGCTCGCAAGTACAAGCGCATTTGGCTCGTCGCGTATGAGCCGCGGGGCGCGGATCCTGATTTATTGTTGCCAGCGTACCTACAGCAGCACTATCGTTTACAAGATTTCCAACAGTACAATCGCGCGATACCAGCGGAAGACGTTGCCCTAGGGCTGTTTAGTAAATAACTAACACAGGATAGCGCCCCGAAGCCGAATAAATGCCCGCGTCCCTTAAATGGATTGCGAGGAAAACACGATGGCGTCAACGAGCAAAGTTGGTGTACGCGGTGTCGATACGACAATGTATCTCGTCAAGGATCTTGATCGCGCGACGAAGTTCTACACGAATCTTTTGGGATTTGCTCCCACGTTGAGTTTTGGCATTGGGTGTGAGTGGACGTTCCCAACCGGTGAAACTTTTGGTGTCATTAAACCAGCCGGCGTTCCTTGGTCGCCAGGCCTTGGCGTGCACTTTGGCGTCAACGACATTAAGGCAGCGATTGCCGCTTGTGAGCACAACGGCGTAAAGATGCACAACAACGCAGGGATTCATGAATCACCCGGTTGTTATTTGGCATTCGCTGAGGACAGCGAAGGAAATTATTTCATCCTTCACGAGCTTAAGCCACGAAACTAAGGAACTGTTCGGGGCTCGAGGGTACTCGGGTTGGAGGATAGCGGACTCGAACCGCTGACCTCATGCTTTGCAAAGCAGTGACAACGATTTTTCAACGTTACCGCTAGAGCGTCGAGAAATCGGTGTAAATGCGTTCGTCATTTTCCTCGCCGTGCGCCGCCAAGATGGCAAGGTAGGTGTGCCTTTCAGCGCGACAACAGACGCTGGCGAACCTAGCCTTCGAGCGAACAGCTTCGCGCTTATCTGGGGTCCATGCTTTCGAATATCGTCATAGGTCGCGCTGAGATCCTTCGGCTAAACAAGTCCGCGCAAGTCTCAGGGTTGTGTTTTCTAAAGTCAGAGTAGATGACGCACGTCCGCCTACCCTGTTTGTCGTTACAAGTAGCGGTCACTTTGCACCCTGAAAATTCTACGACAACCATTTCTCTTGCTGCACCCAGCCCTATAAGGAACCTGTCTCGCCACTCATTTAACTCGCGTTCCAAGGGAATGTGCGCCTCGAGATGCTGGTGCTTGCCGCAGAATTTTACCTCGAAGCCTTCGCCTGATTGAGCGCCGACCACACACCCATATTTCGAAGAGCGATAGGGTGCTTGAATCGGTTCTTTGGGAGCGCACTTGCCGAGATATTTTGCGATCTCGTCAGCAGTCAACACTAGCACAAAGTTTTGGGGACCTCCATCGGGAGAGTATCCCGCATCATACCACATCAGCCGCGATGCATGAGCACACAATCTCGGCTCTTGATGCGGGGTATGCGACGATGGGGAGAAAATAGGTCGTCAAATTTGGGAAAACGTGGAGGATAGCGGACTCGAACCGCTGACCTCATGCTTGCAAAGCACGCGCTCTACCAACTGAGCTAATCCCCCGCACTGTTGTGGATTTTACACGCAAGGCATGTTCGTACCTGGCCACATTTGGTGCAGCAGTCGCAAGACGATGAAGGATGCTAGGTGCCCAGAGAGCTATTCATGCGACACGTATCACGATGAGACACTCATATTCGTTGTGGTTTCTGGCATCTGCGTGGCTCGGTTATCTGGGAGCTGTTGGCGTCACGTTGATGATCAGCACGCATCGCAACTTCTTGTACACTCCTCTATGGCTACTTGCGCTTTGCTGGGTCGCCCTAGCAGTGTTCGCTTGGCTCCTGGTTGTGAAAGGCAGCCGTTATCGTGGCGACAATGATTTTCCCGACGCTGCTCGGCACTGGTGGTTATATCCGTTTTGTTGGTTTGGTTGGGCGATTATCGCCATCGCCGTCACCTTCGCATTGAAGTACGCGATCGTTGCAAGCGCCAACTATTTAGGTCGCGTGGGCTAAAGACAGTTGGAGCGCGTGCGGATTTAGCGCCTCAATTGGACGCATAGCTAGTGGTGAAAAATGGCTATGAGAGCAATGACGGCGGCGAGCGCAACAAGGATGATGTTCAGCAGAACGGTGGCTCCGTGTAGGCGGTCCACGGCCATGACTACCAAGCGCTGTGCTTCGGTTGTTTGACCGGCCGAACGAGTACTATTATAAGCGTCGGTCACGAGCGGCCCCCATCTCGCTGCTTCTATGGCCAGTGTAACCTGGTGCTTCTTACGCCACTGCATATAGGCGACGGCGGCTGCGACAGCCACGGCGACGAAAGCCGCTGCTTCGACGCCGCCGCTCCGCGAAAAGGCCATTACCGGCGATGGGCCGTGAGTAGGGGTCACAGGTAGCATCGTTTGCGTCTGCGTCGTGGCCACTGGGTGCTTATGGACTGCGGTCGGTCGGTGCATCACCACAGGTGTGCGCGTCGCCACTGGATGCGGTGTTGGAGTCGCATGATGCTTGTGGTGAACAAGCGGAAAGAGCGGAGTCCAGCTTATCAACTACGTGTCTCCCTTGTCGAGTCTCTCCGCCTCAGGGTGGCTTCGACGGCCCACCGGACACGAGTTTTCACTGCCCATCGTTCTCTGCCCGTAGAACGAATAACTTCGGCCTGCGACCTGCGGGTTTTGATTATTGCAGGCATCATCGCGCTGGGGGTGCGAGTGTTGTGGCCCGGGCAGCCCCGTAGCGGAAGGCGTGGACGGTTGCTTTTCAAAAGAACGCTTCTCGTAAAAACATAGAACGCATACCTTTCTTGGCGCTCTTGATTTTCACGAGACTCGCGGGCGATTAGCTCAGGTGGTTAGAGCGCATCCCTGATAAGGATGAGGTCCGAGGTTCGAGTCCTCGATCGCCCACCAGCAAAATAAGTGTAATAAAATGGTGAACAATCTCCTCGAAAAAAAGAGCTAACGAACGGCTAACACCACTCAAATAGCAACTCAGGGGAGCACTATTGCAGGAGGCGCCTGCGCGCAAGTGCTCGCCTATAGTCTTTACTTGTTGAGTGGTGCGATAAGGTTATCAGCGAATGGGTGTGATTTTACCGAACAGCTAAAGGCTTTGCGAGCTGGAGGTAGACTTTGGATCCGGTTGGGACGTCAAAATTTGTCTTACTGTTTGAGGTGAGCAAATAACCGCCGATCGCGCCTACAGCGCCACCGATGTTCGTACCAAGCGATTTGCCTATCCAATTGCCAAGGAGCATGCCTGCCCCGGTTCCGACAGCCTCTTTGGCAATATTCGACCCCTGCTGAACCTCGATTTTCGAAATCACTGCTGTGATGGGCTCTTGTGCGCCGGTCGCGTACTGAATGGTCTGAACCTCTATCTCCAATTTTGGATGGCGGCCCTGACCGGCTGGCTCTGCCACGATGACATTCCCTGAAATGATTGCACCTGCAAGTCCTGTGCCCCCAGCCGGGTAAGGAGGTTGAACGGTCATCGATATCTGCTGACCGACCCTCGCAGAACCCGAGTTCAGACTTTGGTTCATGACTGCCGTGAGGTTTGCACCGACCGGGATTGTGGCCCTGGGTGGCACTGTGGTAGCGATGTCGATCGTACCGGTTGCACTATCGAAATTGACTACTGCTCCCAAAGCCTCGGCGACAAACCGCAACGGCACCATCGTCGTTGCGCCAACAACAAACGGTGCGGCATCGAGAAATTGCGGCTGACCGTTCACCACTGCCTGATTGGAACCGATCCTAACCTGCACTGTCCTCGTGCCAGAGGTTGCATTGATCGTGCCACTATCATAGACAACACCAGCTCCAAGTGCCTCAAAAATGCCGCGAAGTGGCACGAAGACGCGACCACCCCGTTCAACAGGCGATTGTGGAAGACGA
>JBPYDX010000215.1:0-4284 GCA_051986115.1 Candidatus Eremiobacteraceae bacterium | reverse complement strand
GATGTAAGAACAAGCCAGAGATCACGCACACAAATGCCAACACCCAGAACAGATTGGGAATGCCAAGCCACGAGCCGGCGGCGAAGTTGGTAAAGGCAGCGGCATCGTAGGCTACTTGTTGTCCGTTGCCAACTATCTGCGTGAGTCCCCGCAATATGCCAAGCATTCCAAGCGTGACAATAAACGGGGGCAGCGCCGCGGTACTGATCAGAGTGCCGTTCAGCAGCCCGACTCCGATGCCGATGGCTAAGACAACAAGGACCGCAATCCAGGTGGGAACGCTGTGCGCCAAACACAACGCGACAATGATCCCACCGAATCCCAGAAGCGACCCAATCGAGAGGTCGATTCCGGCGGTAATGATGACGAATGTTTCTCCAACTGCGAGAATCCCGACGACCGCCATCTGTCGAGCGTTGTTGTCAAGGTTTTGGAGCGTTAAGAAGCCCGAGGCGGTCACAGAAAATGTGACCACGAGGATCGCAATGATGCCCAACAGCCCGAGGCGCATGATGAGATCCAAGCGCCGCGGCGAGCCGATGGGTTTGGGGAGTTGCAGGCTATGGTTCACGACGTTGTCGGAAGACCTATGCGGTGACGTGTGACCGGTGATAACAGAGCCTGAATGCTCGGCGCATTAAGGTTCGCTGGTGTGGCAGCAGTGACGCCAGTATTAATGAACTTCGGCGTTTCCAAACCTGCAGCAGCAAGCACGCCATAGGCAACGCCGCCATATCCCATTTGATAATTGTCTTGTAAGATGATGCCGTCAACTTTGCCGGCTGCGAGCTCTTTTGTAAGCTGCGGCGAAGGGTCAAAGCCAACCAACGACACTTTAGACGAGTCAACCTTGTTCTCGCGAAATGCTGTCACGGCGCCCTGAAGCGTAATGAGTGAATCAGCGAAGTAGCCAACCAGCCTTGGAAAGCGCGTGAGCGTGTCCGCGACTATCCCTATGGGCTTTACAGACTGATCGCCGCCCGCGTCCTTATGGGCAACAATCTCTAGGCCCGGATACGCTCGCAGTCCCTCAACAAACCCTTTGTCGCGTAAGGTAAGAGAACCGACGCCGCTGAGAAATGTCGAATACGCTACTTGACCCGTTGCTGCGCCTGTCTTCCTTTTAATAGCGTCGGCGAGCGTTGTCGCCGCTAAAAGGCCGCCGGCGTGGTTGTCGGTGGCAAGGAAAGTTTCGTAGGCGTTGGTGTTCGCCGCCGAGTCAATGAGTATCACTTTGACGCCGGATTTATGAACGGTCTCGATCGTCGTGTCGAGCGCGGTCACGCTTGTTGGAGCGAGCACAAGAAAGTCGGGCCTCTTTGCAAGCGCATCCTCGACAAGCTCGATCTGCCGCTGGATGTTGGCTTCCGAGTCGGCTCCAGTAAATTGAAGCGCCTGAAGCCCGAACTGCTGGCTAGCTTGACGGCCGCCCGCTAAGACAGTCTGCCAGTAATCGGAGTTAACTGTTTTTACAATGAAGACAAAGCGAACGCCGCCCAGCGCGTGTTTGGCTTGCTTGCCGCATCCACTTAGGCTGAGAACGCTCGACGTTGCGATGCCGCCAGTGAGCGAAGCAGCAACGCCCAGTAATGCGCGCCTGCTTACCTTCGCCTTGTTCGCTTCCGAGGTCAACATTAACCTCAGTTCTAGCGCCCGAGCGGCCTCTTAATGTTCTTAATGAAATGCACTCCCGAAGCCGGAGACTGCTAGGCTCAGGTCGCACATTGCGTTATTATCAATACGATTGCGCTATAGTTCACTCCTCCGACTGCAGCCCTTATTCTTCAAAGGGATTGTCTTGGCTATGGCGCAACTGCATTGATTAATGCCGGCAAAGCCCACCCGCGACGGTAGAGTCATCAACTCGCTCTCACGCGGCATAGAAATTCTTCATTTCCTCGCGGAAGCGAGTGGGCCGCTAGGTGTTACCGAGACGGCCGAGCTGCTCGGCGTCGATCCGAGCACTGCCTACCGGCTGCTAACTACCCTCGAACGTGGCGGCTTCGTGCGGCAGGACGCCGACTCAAAGAAATACTCCATAGGCTATGGCGTCTTGAACGTTGCGTCGGCTTTGCTGCAGCGCATGAGCGTAGCCGCAATTGCCGATCCCTATCTGCGATCAATGGCGGCGCTCACGTTGGAAAGCACGCATTTAGCCGTGCTTGATGGTGCACGAGCCGTTTTTGTTGCTCGCCAATCTGGCACCGGTATTTTGCGCGTGGAAACGACCATTGGAAGCTCTGAACCAGCCTATTGCACTGCGGTCGGCAAGGCTTTGCTCTTTGATCACACCGAGGCAGACCTTACACGGCTCTTCACTGAGCCGCTCGTACGCTATACGCCGCACACCATAACTTCTATTTCCGATCTAACTGCCGAGCTCGCTCGGATCAGACGAGACGGATATGCGTTCGACGACGAGGAGCTGCATCCAGGAGTTCGATGTCTTGCTGCACCAGTGAGGGACCATCGGCGGCACGTCGTTGCAGCGTTCGGGGTTTCGATGCCGGCGACGCGACTGACACGCGAAGTCATTCCTGATCTCGTAAAGCACATCAAGAGCGCTGCAGAGAGCATATCGGCGCAACTTGGATACCGAGCCGAGCGCGCCGCCAAAACGTCATGAGGTAGTTGTCCATGCGAATGACCGGCGGTCAGATCATCGCTGAGTATCTTGTGAGCGAAGGTATGCCCTATCTGTTCGGCGTGCCAGGTCATGGAAATACTGCACTGCTCGATGCCTTTGTCGATCATCGACACGAGATATCTTTGGTTCAAGCCATACACGAGCAGGGTGCTGCGCATATGGCCGACGCTTTTTTCCGCGTGGCCGGGAAGCTTTGCGGTGTGTTCACGTCGATCGGACCGGGAGCTGCCAACACCGCCATGGGCGTAGCCTGTGCTTACATTGACTCGATACCACTTCTGCTACTCACGGGTTCAGTGCACACGTACATGCGAGGGCACGGTGTGCTCCAGGAACTTGAGCGCACACATTGGGCGAACTTCCCGCGTATGCTCGAACCGGTTGTCAAGCGCTGGTGGCAACCCAGTCGAGTTGATCAGCTTCCCAATGTGTTACATTTGGCGTTCAACGTTATGCTTGAAGGAAGGCGGGGCCCGGCTCTTATCGATCTGCCTATGGACGTGCAGGCCGAAGACGCGGAAATTTCTGGCTTGCCCAAACCGATGACGCGACGGCCCGTGGGCCGTGTGCACGGAGACCCGCAAGTCGTCGAGCGCGCTGCGAAGATATTGTTGCATGCCGAGCGCCCCCTCATCATTGTGGGAGGAGGCGTCGTCGCGTCGGGCGCTGAGTCAGAGTTGCTGGCAGTTGCCGAATTTCTCGGGGCTCCTGTTTCGGTGACGTGGATGGGCAAAGGCGCTGTCGCCGAAGATCATCCTCTTTACGTTTGGCCGTGCGGCGATTTGGGCTCAATATCCGGCAACTCGCTTGCAAGCGAAGCAGATGTGCTGCTGGCCGTCGGCTGTCGCTTCACGGATCGGACAGCCTCGTCGTTCCGCCGTGACGTTACATTTAACATACCACCAACGAAGCTCATTCACATCGACCTCGATCCGTACGAGATCGGCAAGAACTACCCGGTGGAGCTCGGGTTGGTTGGCGACGCGAAGGCGACGCTTGGCGATCTACTACAAGCACTACGCCAGCTGTCAAAACCGCTTGACTACAAGCAGTCAGCCTACTTTGTTCGCATCCAACAGCTGAAGGCAGCGTGGGAAGCGGCTTTACGACCCTCGCGCGAGAGCGAGTCGACACCCATGACCATTTCGCGTGGATTGGCAGACGTGCGAAAAGTACTCGAGCGGGATGCAATTGTGGTAACCGGTGCGGGAAACCCACAAAGCCAAGTCTTTAACGAATTTCCCGTCTACGGCTCGCGTCAGCACATTACGACCGGCGGTTTTTCCGCCATGGGCTTTGAGGTCCCGGGTGCAATCGGCGCCAAGCTCGCGGCTCCGGACCGCCAAGTTGTCGCCCTTGTTGGAGATGGCAGCTTCTTGCAGACGGTGGAAGAGTTGGCAATGGCCGCTCAATACGACATTCCTGCGGTGTTTGTCGTCTTCAATAACTTTGGGTGGGAATGTATCAAGAATCTCCAAACAACGCAGTTTGGCCCTGATCGCGTTATTGCCACGACGTTTCGCAAACGCAATGGCGCACCGTTTTCGGCTAATCTTGCGCAGGTCGCACAGGGCTTTGGCTGCTACAGCGAGCGCGTTGAACGTCCAGGCGAACTCGGCCCCGCGCTGTCACGGGCG
>JBPYDX010000214.1:0-3852 GCA_051986115.1 Candidatus Eremiobacteraceae bacterium | reverse complement strand
TTCGTCGATCGGCACCCGGTTGTCCGTGTTAACCAAGATGCCGGCACGCTGATAGTCTTCTTCGATTAGACGCCGATCGAGTTCGCGCGCCGCAAAAGAGCGTGACAGGCGTCTGCCCGCACCATGGTTCACCGAATACGCACTGTTTTTTGCTTCGGAAAGTGGCCGTAGGATAAAGCTGTGATCGAAATTGCTTCCCGGAATTAGGATGGGATGGCCGGTCTTTTCCCATTGCGTACCCACAAGCGCGGGGTGACCCGCCGGGAGCGCGCGCGTCGCACCTTTACGGTGCACCCAGACTTCACCAAATTCTGGATGGTTTTCGAGTTGGACGAGATTGTGGCTAATCTCGTAAATGAGATCGAGCGAAGCGCCGAAGACGTCGCTGAAGGAGCGTGCAACCTGCTCGTAGACGATCAAACGGTTCACAATCGCAAAATTGCCGCCTGCCGCCACTGCGTTCTGATATTCTCGATAGTGGCCTGAGTCCGGGGTAAAATATCCCAGATCCAATTCTTGAATGATGTCAGGCTTTTCGGCCTTGGCGAGATCAAAATAATTCGTAGCAAGTCCATGGCCAAATCCACGACTGCCCGTATGGATTTGGACGAATAGCGTGTTTGTTTGTAGACAGCGCTGCAGCTCAATAAAGTGGTTGCCACCGCCGAGACTGCCAAGCTGCTTCACGCCGCGTTCCGGTTTGCCTCTGCCGCCCCAAGGGATACGCCAACTGTCATCGACCGGCAGCCGGTTGCGTTCGGTTCGACTGCGATCAACGGCCGGCGAATATGCGTTCACGTAATAGTCAGCGCCACCACGAACGATTCGCTCGAATGCCAAATCATCAAGCCCGTGCAAAGCACGGCCGACGCCGCCAGCTCCCATCGAAACTCGGCGGCTCACCTCTCGGTTGAATGCTAACCTCTTCGCGGGCGTTGCCTCTTCTGCCGGCACGTTAGAGCGTGCTGAAATCATACCGCAGCCAATATCGTAGCCGACTGGACCCATAGCGACCGCGCCAGTTTTTGCATCGGTAAGGATGACACACCCGACTGGTACGCCATAACCCGAATGCACGTCAGGTGTGATAACGACTAGTCGCGCGCCTGGAAATGAGGTTGCATTGAGAATTTGCTTGTGAATAGTGCCATCAATGTCGCCCAGCATCTCTTCGTTTAAGAAAAGGCGAACTTCGACGCCGTGGGTTTCGCTTGCGGGCAGAGTATAGAAGCCGCGTTCATGCTGTTTGAACGCAATACCACCAGCCACGCGTTTACTCGAGGGTGGTGCGAAAGTCGTCTAAGAGGGCTCGCAGTGTCGTGCGAGCTATGCGTTGCCCGGCCACTTCGTCAAATACTTTGCCGGCCGCGCCGAGCGGCGGTTCGTAATCGCCCTCGAGCATAAGCCACGTGTTGCCGTACTCTTCATCCCATTGAAAGCGCAAAACGCCCTTAAAACTGGGTAGTAAGTTGGTCCCGGTTGGCTGCCAAGCGATATCAACGCGATACTCGAGACCTCGCGCATCGCGAGCCGGTGTGACTTCAACGTCAACGTCGTGTTCGAGCTGCAGACCGCTCATTGGTCCAGCCCGCAGTTGAAGCTTTGTGTGTCCGTGTTGCGATTGCGAAAGCTTGGCAAAATAGTCAAGCAATTTAGTGCGAGCGCGTTCGGGCGGCAGCTTTACGGCCGTGGCCTCAGCGATGTGGGTCATGATCGGTGGTTCTTGTGCACAGCGGCGGATACCGCTAAAGCGGATTGCGATGCGGGTTACTTCGTCGAAGGTGCCACGGTGGGCGCAGGCAGTTGCGACTCTTGTGGCGGCAGCTGCCAGCCACCACCCGTTGCTTTGTAGAGCTGGACGAGCGCAAGTCGCTCATCCAAATTGGCCTGCGCAAGCGCGATCTGCGCGGAATATGCTTGGGTGTCGCTAACAAGGACCTCGAGATATGAGGTGACACCGCCTTGAAATCGCAGGTTTGCTAGACGATCGGCGTCGACGGCCGCAGCCGCATAAGCCGTCTGTGCGCGCACATACTCGCGGTTTTTCTCGTACGCGACGAGCGCATCGGAGACGTCGCCCACAGCTTGATGAATGCTTTGCACGTATTGCAACACGGCGGCTTCTTCACCCGCTTGCGCGCCCGCGACGTTTGCGCGAACGGCGCCAGCATTAAATATTTGCTGCACGATCTGCGGCAGCACTGAGATGTATCCTTGACCTAACGTGGATTGGGGAAACGTAAATGGACCAATGCTGATGCCATTGGTTTGGACACTACCCGCTCCCGCCGCAGCGCTGATTGTCGTTTGTGGGAAAAGCAACGCGCGCGCAACACCGATCTGTGCATTTGCTGCGATTAGGCTTTGCTCGGCTTCTCGGATGTCTGGCCGCTGTTCGAGCAGTTGCGACGGCACGCCAGCGGCAGGAACATCGGGCAGAGCGATTTGATCGTTGAGGGGCAAGCCGCGTGCTATCGCGCTCGGATACCCACCTATGAGGATACTCAAAGCGTTTTCGGTTTGGGCGATCGTACGCTCGGCCACCGGAATGGCCGCCGCAGTTTGCGCTACGAGCTCTTGCGCTTGACGAACGTCCTGGAGCGTGCCGATACCGCCTTCGAGCCGAGCCTCAACCAGTGCCAAGCTCTCCTCGCGCGCTTTAAGCGTCTCGCGCGCGATATGCAGCTCGTCGTCGAGCTCGCGCAGTTGGAAGTACAGCGTTGCAACTGAGTTGACGACGGTCGATGTAACCGTCTCGCGCGCGAAATCAGTTTCCAAGACTTGCGCTGCTGCCGCAGCCGCTTGGCTGTGGACATGACCAAACAGATCAACCTCATATTGCAATGTGAGCAGGCCGTTGGGTGTGAATGTTGAGCGCGGGGTAAGCGGCGCTTGTTGACCATTGGTTTGCTTATACTGCGCGCTTAACACCGCATTAAGCTGCGGATACAGATTTGCCGAGACGATTGTATACTGTGCTTCGGCCTCTTGAATGTGCTGCGCCGCAATGCGTACATCGTAGTTTTGTGCAAGTGCGGTGTTGATAAGGGACAGCAGGACGGGATCTTTATAAACTTGCCACCAGCCCAGTGCTCCCATTGCCGGCACGAGCCCGGGCGCGTTCTCTTCGAAGCGGAAGTCCACCGGTTGCGCTGCATCAGGCCGCGTGTATTTCGGCGTACACGTATAAAGCAACTGAACAATGACGATACCCAAGAGCACCAGTTTCACGGCGACGCCTGCTTTGGTTGCCCAGGCACAGCGGAAACTTGTTTGCCGCGTCGTTCCACAGCTGTTTCGATGACGTTATACAACAGCGGTATGAAGAACACGCCTAACGACGTGGCAAAGATCATGCCGAAGAACACGGCAGTCCCCAAGGAGTGGCGCGATGCAGCACCCGCACCAGATGCGAGCACAAGCGGCAAAACACCAAAGATAAACGCGAGCGACGTCATGAGGATCGGTCGAAACCGAACTTTTGCGCCTTCAAGCGCCGCATCAAGGATGCTCAAGCCTTCCTTTTCCCGCTTGTCTTTGGCGTACTCAACAATCAAGATCGCGTTTTTTGCTGCTAACCCAATGAGCATGATCAACCCAATTTGGACATACACATCGTTGGGCAGCCGCCAAATCCAGGCGCCAAAGAACGCACCGAACACGCCAATCGGAATCCCCAAAATAACGCCGAATGGAATAGCCCAGCTTTCGTACAGTGCAGCTAAGAACAAGAAAACGAGCACAAGTGAGAGCACAAACGCAATAGCTTGAGAGCTGCCCGCCAGCTGCTCTTGATACGCCGTTCCCGTCCATTCGTAGCCGTAACCGTCGGGTACCGTCTTTTTCGCGACG
>JBPYDX010000213.1:0-3305 GCA_051986115.1 Candidatus Eremiobacteraceae bacterium | reverse complement strand
ACGAGCGACAAAACGTTCGCGATGGTGATGACAGCAATCAAAATGAGGGGCGTGTATCGTTGCCATCGCGGTTCACCGTAATAACGTCGGGGTGAAGCGATCAGCAGCGGTACAAGCAGAACAAGTTCGAACACTGGCACGAGCCACGCGGGACCGACCAATAGCCGTTCGGGGAGCGTCGCATACAGACCCAACGCACACACAACGGCCAGCGCAGCGGGCCAACGCGGTTCACCGTACATCCGCGCTTGCTCTACGTTACGCTGCGGTTTACTGACGGTCATGCGCCGCGCGTTCCATAAAGCTCCAGGACCGCATCGATGTCAGCTTCATTGTTGTAAGCATGAGGTGAAACGCGCATGCCCGTGTCGCGCACAGTGACACCTACTCTGCGTTCTAGCGCTTTCGCATTGAGCTCGTCCACGCCGAACTGCCCTAGACCCAAGAGAACGATTCCCGACCGCACGGATCTCTCCAACTCGCTCCTTACCTCGATTCCCCGCGCTTGTGCGCCGCTGACAAGATAATCGGTAAGCCCAAGAACGTGGCGCTCGATGTCACTAAATGTAGCATCGGCTAAAATCCTAAGACTTTCTCGCCAACCCATAAGCGCCGGGTAATTCACCGTTGCCGCGTCAAAGCGCCGGGCACCACGAGCCAAGGGCTGATCGTAGTTCAAAAAGTCCATGGGTTCTTTAACCGAGCGCCAGGAGCACAATGAGGGCATGAGTGCTTCGGCAAGTTCGCGACGAGCGTACAAGACTGACGCGCCTTGCGGGGACAGCAGCCACTTCGCCAAGCCGAAATAACAAAAATCAATTTTCGACGCGCTGACGTCCAGCGGAAGCGGCCCGAAACCTTGCATAGCGTCAACGGCAAACAAGATGCGATTCGTGCGGCACCATTGCCCGAGCGCTGCCAGATCGTGGCGGTAGCCATCGAGGAAGCTGACGTAGGAGACGGTTACTAAGCGCGTTCGCTCCGTGCGCATGCGTTCGAGCGTCGCGACGGTGAGGCGCTCGTGTGGCGTGTGCACGAATCGAATGTGAACCCCGTGAGGCCGAAGATTGAGCCAGGGATAGGCGTTCGCTCCAAATTCATTGTCGCTGAGGATAATCTCATCGCCCGGGTGCCAATCGACGCCATTGGCAACCACAAGTGCGCCATCGGAGGTTGAGCGCATAAATGCAATTTCGTCCGCCGACGCATTGATCGCATCCGCCGTTTGTTGCCGTATCTCTTCCAAGTGCGCTTCGACATCAAGAATCCCGGCGCAACCCTGGTTCATTTGCGCGTCGAGCACAGCCGCAACAGTGTCGCGCGCTGGCACAGGCAAAGGACCAACCGCAGCGTGATTACAATAGGCCCAGTTTTTTGTCAGCGGGAACAGATTTCGATCGAGCGGCCCCATGTCCGGGCCCTGGTTACACGCACGCAGCAGCGGACCTTTACAGACCGCTGTGCTGCAGCCAAATTCTTTGCGTTATTCGTTAGTTGGCTGGGGTAACGAAATCTTCAGCGATGTACAGACCATTTTGACCGACAGCCACGCCTATGCCGATGGCCTTGTAGTCAGGTGAGAGTATGTTTTCGCGGTGCCCGTCGCTCGGTGGCTTTTCCGACATCATCATCGCGTCGAGTTTTGCGACAGCCTGCCAGGCGGCGTCTGATTCGGAAATCGTGTCGCCATAGTAGGCAACATTCTCGCCGTACAGAGCTGCATGGCCGCCAAACGCTAGATAGCGTTTCATAGGCGTGCGGCCATCGGAATCTTGATGCCGCATGACACCAGAGGCTTCCATGTCTTCTGCCTGAAACTGCGCAGCGCGCTGTGCAATTGGATCCAACACAAGTGAGGGCAAACCGTACGCGTGACGATGTGCGTTTATTTGATTGACGAGCCGGGCGCGAACAGCGTCCTGTGGATTTTCAGCACGCTCAGGTGGCACCGGTGCGAGAAACGGCAGAACGACGACGGCGAGCATGGACACGAGAGCGACAATTGAGTTCACGAGGATGCATCCTTAACGAGCCGCGGCCTGCCAGGCGGCCGCATGCGGGCAAAGCGCTCGCCTTTCTCAACCTATCGAACGTCATTCTCGCTATGGTTAGTGCCCTCGTGGTGATGGCCCGCACAGTTAGCTTTCGAACGTCATATGAAAATCGGGCAAAATCGGCTCCGCGGCGGCTGGGCGCCGTGGCTGCCTGGAGCTAGGGCATCGACCACTGCCAGGCGTTCCACTGCGGAATGATGCCCGTAGATGCCGTGTAGTTTCGCATGCGATCGTTCACAACCCCAACGCGGTCACGGAAGAACACCGGCAACGTTGATAGACTTGCCATACGTCGCTGCTGGATTACTCTGTAGAGCGCTTTTCGTTTGTCAACATCGCTGATAGCAAGCGCCTCTCTCTCAAGGCGATCGACCACAGGATCACAATAGCGGGAATCGTTGCCCCCATTGGGCGCAAACTGATCGCAGCCATCGTCGTCAAGAGCGGCAGGGTCGTAGTTGACACTGAACGAGTAAAACGTCAAGTTGTAATTGCCCGTTCGAATTGGCCCATCGTTATCAAAAACCAAACCATATGGGTAGTCTTTGATGGTTGCAGCAAAGCCAACATCGTGTAAGAATGACTGCACCATTGCGTCAAGTTTTGCGCCCGCGAGGTCACCGGCGATTCCGACGATCACGATGCTGAGCTGTTGCCCCCCTCGCTCGCGTATGCCGCCAGCGCCGACAGTCCAACCGTCGGCTTCGAGCTCGGCTTTTGCCTTTGCCGGATCGAACGGATAGCGCGGAACATCGGGCGTGAAAGCCCACGACCAGGGTGGTAGAAATTCGACCGCCAGGGTACCCGCGCCATGATAGATATCGTGCATGAGCTGTTGGCGATCGATCGCATAGGCGATAGCGTGACGCACGTGGACGTCGTTGAGCGGGAACTTCTGTGCATTCATCACGCCGACGCTCAAACGCAAACTGCGTGATTGCTGCACCCGCATGCGGGTCAGCGCTCTGTACTGTGGCAAGCGCCCGGGGCCCGCGTCAAAATCTGCGTCGATCTCATTTGTTTGAAAGCCGACGTATTCGGTTGCCGTCGATGGTTGAGCTTGAAAAATGATTTCGCGCAGCTTCGGTCTACCGCGCCAATAATTAGGATTAGCCATGAAAATCATGCGGCCGTTGCGTTCCCACGATGCAACTGTAAATGGGCCCGTGCCGATAGGATGCGAATTAAACGAAGAACGGTTGAGATCGCGCTGCCCTGCGATGATGTGGGCAGGCATAACCGCAATTGGTC
>JBPYDX010000212.1:0-3000 GCA_051986115.1 Candidatus Eremiobacteraceae bacterium | reverse complement strand
CTGTCCCGTCCTGAAAATCAACTGAACACCTGCATGGAAGCCCCTTTAGCTGCCGAAACGATGTATATACCTATGCGAAATCCCGACCGCCTCGGCTGGCCACTGATAGGGGCGACTGCACTTGCCGCGATGGTGAGCGGCCACGCAATCGAACTATGGCTTGAAAACCTGCACCTCTTTGGTGAAGGCCGTGCGAACTATACGCACCCGGTACAAACGTTTGCCCTCGAAACTGCAGCAATTTTGTTTGGTGCCGTCGCCTTGGTAGTGGGATGGCGGGTACTTCAGTGCGCGCTTGATCGACGATTTACGAATTGGCCCAGCGCGCGCGTCGCGACCCACAAGCGGTCGGATTGCGTTTTGCCAGCGCTAGGGTGTATCACGCATCTGGGCATTGCTCGCGTTAGCTCTTCTCTTTTGACTATCCAGTTCGGATCGCTCATCGCCACCGAACTTCTCGAACAACGCCTCGCCGGTTTCAATGGCGGCGTAGCTGACATCATCGGGCCTGCGCATGCAAGCGCGATTTTGGTTCATCTCGTCATAGGATTCATTTTTGCATTCGCGTTATATCGCGCTGCACGGTTTGTCTGCACCGCCACCCGCACGATCGTCGGTGCGCTGGTAACCTTCTTACGCCGCACCTTTGAGTGCGCGGACCCGGCCGTTCATGCGTTGCGCATCGCCAACCTTGCTGCGTTTGGTCCCAAGCCACCACTTCTCTCGCTCGGACTGGCTAATCGTCCACCTCCAGTAGCACTCGCAACCATCGCTTAAGCACGACAAGCGCCGCTTGTCGGATTTCGCCTTAAGCTATTTGCATTTTGCTTTTGGAGGAACCCCATGCGATCGAAAATCGCAGCATGTATTGTAGGAGCATCACTCTTGGTCTCGCCCATCTTGGCGCGCGCAAGCGTGTATGGCTCGGTTGCGGGTTTAGTTGTGAACACGCAGGATCGACCCATCGCAGGCGCGACAGTCGTTCTCAAGGCTGAAGATTCTGCACCGTTGACGACCAAGACCGATCCAGCGGGGCACTTTGCGTTTCCGCGTGTTGCTTTCGACACCTACTCGGTCACGGTTACTGCGTCAGGATTTGATGTACAGACGAATTACGTTACCGTCTCGAGTGGGAACGCCGTCTCCGTGAACTTCCATTTAGGGCCGAAAACAATTGGGACCGTTCGAGTTTCGGGCACGAGCAACGTCACCGGTCAGCCGGTTAGCGTAAAGGTGATCTCCCAACGGGCCATCGACACGCTGCCCAATAACCAGTCTCTCGCTAGTGTTGTTGAAACCGCTCCGGGCATCGTGCCGTTTTCGTACAACGAGCCGGTCTCGCGAGGCTTCCATGGCATAACCTACGAGATCGACGGCGTCCCCACGCCACAGACGACCGGAGCATATTTTTCTGAAATCATCGATCCTCGCGATATCAATGACATGGAGATATTTACAGGATCGATGCCGGCGGAGTTTGGTGGTCAGCGTCAGGGCGCCGTCGTCGACGTAAGTACGCGACGAGCGACCGACATTACAGGCGGTGATTTCGGAACGGTGTCTCTCTTTGGGGGCTCCTATAGCACCGGAGGCCTGTCGTTCAACCAATCAGTGGGCAGCGGTGACTTTCGAGCGTTTTTTGGCGGCAATTTCCAGCGAACGGGCTTTGGCTTGAATCCGCCCACACCTAATCCGCAGAACAACAACTCCAACCAGAACGATGGCTTCGCGCGGCTCGTCTACTCGCCGGGCAGTCGAAGCACTCTTGCCTTTGACTGGGCCAGCCAATATGCAGCCTTCCAAATTCCCATCAACACCAATATGAACGATCCCAACGATGCGAATTGGTCTGTACCGGGCACCGACGACGTGCAAAAGGAGTATGTACGATTTGCTAACCTGACATTCAACGAGCTCAGTAAAGACGATCAAGGCTATTTTGAAATCTCGCCGTGGTATAGTTCTGGGAGAATTCAATACCTCAACGACCCCGCAGCCGATCTGGAGGGTGCCTCGCAATCATCGATCTATCAGAATCGCTACGGCAATTTTCTCGGACTCGCTACTGCATTTTTGCGTAGCGATCAGCGCAACACGTTTAAGACCGGCCTGCAGGTGGACGTAGAAAATGCGTCCAGCGAGTTCAATGCACTCTATATCGACCCCTCAACCGGGTTACTCGCACCGCCGTTTGTGGACAACTATGCTCAGCGGGGTTCAAATTTCGGACTATACGTGCAAGATAAGTATCAAGTCACACCAAGGATTACGCTCAACGGCGGGTTGCGTTACGATCACTCCACCGGTTTTACAAGCGGGCATCAAATCAGCCCGCGCATTGAGGCAAATTTCGAGGCTGACCCCAAGAACATCGTGCATTTTTGGTACGGCCGCCTGTATGCTGCGCCGCAACTTGAAGATGTGCGCCGCGCCGCGGTAATCATCTCGGGTGGGCCAACAACGGAATTGCCGGTCTACGATCTCAAACCCGAGACGGACTCGGTTTACGAAGCAGGCGTCGAGCACACGTTCTCGCCACTCAGCAGCGGATACATTACGCTTTGGTCGCGCAACGTCGTCAACGTTCTTGACACGACGCAGATCGGAGCCACACCGCTTTTCACTCAATTCAACTCGGCGTATGGACAATCGCAAGGCGTTGAGCTCAGTCTCACCGGCCGTTCACCAACGACTGGGAATAACTACTATCTTTCCTTCGGCGAGAGCTTGAGCCAGGCGAAAGGCATTTCCGGCGGCACATTCTTGTTCTCACCCGACGCCCTTCAGGGTGCAAATTCTTGGGCGCTCGAGGATCATGACCAAACTGTCACGATCAATACCGCGTACACGTGGAACTTGAGACCGAATGGACGTTATGCGACCTTGCAAGCGCTCTACGGTACCGGCTTTCCAGTGCAGTTTGAGAACGGCTCGGGGCGATTGCCTGTACACTGGACGCTCAACGTTGATTACGGGCAACCTGCTTCAAAAGGCGTGGTC
>JBPYDX010000211.1:0-6211 GCA_051986115.1 Candidatus Eremiobacteraceae bacterium | reverse complement strand
CGGGGTGACTGGTCTGTCTCGCGCTGCCACGCACCAGTTGGTGCGTCACCGTCACCTGCAATTCGATCAACAAAGTCAGCGCTATTTGGCCTTTAAGGACGCGGATTTCCCTTACGTCAAGCCTCATCGGTTATCATCGATACCTGAGCTTTCGGCCCGCTTTGATGCATTGATGCGCGAAATTGGCGAGACGTATCAAGCACTGTTGGCCGCGGGTTTGCCGGGTGAGGATGCGCGCTTCGTGTTGCCCAATGCTGCTGCAAGCCAACTGGTTGTGTCCGGAAATGCGCGCGCGTGGTATGAATTCTTAACGCTGCGCACGTGCAATATGGCGCAGTGGGAAATACGAGAGATGGCGTTTGCCGTGCTCCGGATTCTCAAACGCGAAGATCCGGTGCTCTTCAAAGATGCCGGAGCAACGTGCGTGCGCGGTTATTGCCATGAGCCAAACGGTCCGGAATGCCCGCGCTACATTGCAGTTGTCAAGGCACAAATCGATTCGGGGAAGAACGCGCAAGATTGGCTGTCGTCACGGGCAAAGAAGAGCACCGGTGAGGGCAATGGCAAGTCGGGCGACTAGGTGCCAGAGAAGACATCTAGTGTTCTTTGCCAGCAGCGGCGTAACATTTGCCGCTTGGAAAGAGTAAGCAGCTTCGTGAACACGCCAATAGTTATGAAGCATGTCAGCCGCGCAGCTTTTGCATCTGCAGCCGCAGCGTTGATCGCTCTATCGTTTGCAAGCTGTGCGAAGAAGGGCGGCGGCACCGACGCGGGGCAACCGCTGGCGGTTACTGCTGTGGCCGCTCGGCGCGGGGAGATTTCTGAGCGATTGGCGCTTACCGGTATGGTCGCTGCCAAACAGCAAGCCAATCTTTCATCTGCAATTACTGGGGAAGTACTCGGTGTTGACGTCAACGTCGGCGATCAGGTAAACGCAGGCCAAGTCCTGGTTAGAATTGATGACTCAACCTTGCGCGCACAGCTAGCGCAAAATGTGGGTAGCTTAGCGGCCGCCCAAGCTCGCCTCGCACAAACGCAAAGTGGCGATACGGGCGCGGTAGCGCGAACCGATGCCAATTTGGAGTCGGCACGCGTTGCCTATGACACCGCACAAGCCAATTCGCGCCGCAACCGACAGCTGCTGGCTCAAGGTTATGTGTCGCAAGCGGCAGTGGATGACGCGGATCAAGCAGCTGCGGCAGCGGAAGCACAATTGCGAACAGCACAAATAGCCGCACAAGACGCAAAACTGAGCGGAACGCGCACATCATCCGCCGCACAATCAGAAATTCGCAGTTTGCAAGCAGCAGTCGACGAAGCAGCTGGCGCTGTTGCTCTGGCACGAGCGCAAATCGCGCAAGCGGTCGTGACGGCACCATTTGCCGGTATCGTTACGCAACGCAGCGTCGACGCGGGGTCGTTTGCGGTTCCCGGCACGGCACTCATTCAAGTTTCTCAACTTGATCCAGTGTATGTGAACATCGGTATTCCCGAAGAAAATCTTCCTTATATACGTACCGGAACAGCGGTCGATATCACGCTCGATTCACTCCCCGGTCAAGTCTGGCACGGCACAGTGAGCACTGTCAACGCGGCCACGACACAAGGAACGCTCTCGTATCTCGCCCGCGTGATTTTGCCCAATAGCCGCCTTGCGCTCAAGTCTGGCATGGTTGCCAACGCTAGTTTTATCAAGCAAGAACACAAAGATGTCGTGCTCGTGCCGAGGGCTGCCGTCTTTCAAGGCGAAAGCGGCGACGCGGTGTACGTGCTCAACAAGGCAGCGGGGTGCAAGTGCGACGGAAAGGCGAAAATCGTATACGTTCGGCGTGGTCTCGAAACCGATACCGAAGCCGAAGTGAATGGTATCCAGCCGGGAACTCAGGTTCTCGTCCAGCGTCCGGACAATCTCAAGGATGGATCGCCGGTAAGCATAACCCCCCTAGGCAGCCAGAGCACATCAACTTCTGGATCGCCGCAGTAAGCTGCAGCTTCTCTCCTAACCACTTGAGGAAAGCATGAAAACAATAGCCGCAATCCTTTGCGCGGCCGGAGCCGCGCTTGCCCTTTTGAACGCGCCAACGTTGGCCGCACCGAAACCTAAGCCGACGCCGGCTGCGACGCCCACTGCCGTGATGACAGCGGCGCCTGCAGCTACGCCAATGGCGACACCGGCCAGCGGTGCTGCGCGTCCAACTGTCGCGCCATCGGCAGTGCCGACGACGTTGTCGCTGAACCAGGCTGAAGACATTGCGCTCGCCGATTCTCCGTCACTAGAGATCCAGCGTTCGATCGTCGACCAGACTAATGCCACGATCGGCATCAACCGCAGCGGCGAGCTCCCGGACCTCACTGGTCACGCATCCTACGCGCGCTCGAAGTCAAATGTTACCGGTGTAACCAGCGGCACAACCAAGACTGCTCCGACCCCAGGAAGTTCCGAGCCGGTGGTCTTCACGCAAAACAATGCATTCTTACAGCTCACTCAGCTCATTTTGGATGGTGGGCGAGTGAATGCTGAAGTACAAGCTGCCCGTTACTCAACCAACTCACAAAAGCTGACTTTGTTGCGTACCGTGCAAACGGTCTTACTGACGGTGGCGCAGAATTATTATGCGGCGCTGCAAGCCCGCCACCAGTTTGAAGCGGCGCAGAAATCGCTTGACGTTGCGAAGGTGCAAGAGAAGCTGGTCGAAGCGCAATTTCATGCTGGCGTTGCATCGCACGCTGATGTGCTCACCGCGCAGCTTCCCGTGGCGCAAGCTGAGGTAACGCTCGCTTCAGCTCAAAATGGCGAAGCTCAAAACATCGCTGCCTTACTCGCTACCATGGGATTGCCTGCAAACATGCCGATCGTGTTGAAAGACGATACGTCCGTCTCGCCCTCTCAGCCTAATATGCAGGAAGCTTTCGATTCTGCGCTGGCTGAACGCTTTGACCTCGCTGCGGCCAAGGAAAGCCTCAACGAGGCACAGGCTAACGTGCGTGCCACAAAGTTACAGTCATTTCCGTTGATCAATGCTACCGGTTCGTATGGCACCGCGAGCACGAGTGCCCCCGGTGGCAATTATGCTGGCAACTGGAGCATAGGAGCTCAGCTGTCATTTCCGCTGTATTCTGGCGGGCTAATCAAATCGGAAACTGATCAAGCCCGAGCGGTGGAAGAGCAGGCGACGGCAAGTTACAAGTCGACCGAGCTGACGGTGTATGAAAATGTCCAGCAGGCATACTTGCAACTCTCAACCGCTCAATCGAGTTTATACGCCGCGAAAGTTGCGCTCGATCAGGCTCAGGTAGTGCTCAACGTTACGAACGCGCAATACAAAGCTGGTGTGACGACGCTGCCGCTCTTGCTTAACGCGCAATCTGGGCTCACGACGGCGCAATCGAGTTACGTTCAAGCGTTGTATGCCTACAAGGTGGCACAACAGAATCTGCTCTACGCAGAAGGCACGCTCGCGCCGCAAAGCTAGAGAGCAAAGCAAGGGAATGCCCGCAGGCCAAAAGAACTGCGGGACATGTCACAACGCTCGCGGTTCATCGCAGCACTCGGGTGCGCTTTATCGTTCTTGCTCGTGTCGGGCTTCTCGTGCTCGAAAGAACAAACTGGTCAGGTCACTATCCTTATTAAGGGTTCCTCCTACCAGCCTGGCAAGGTCACCGTTGCCGAAGGCACCCTCGTCACCTGGATTAATGATGATACGCAGCCGCATACGGCAACGGCGGTGGGTGCGTTTGATTCGGGCCCGATCTCACCCAATGGTGGCCGCTGGACTTGGACGGCTGCGGTGCCTGGAACGTTTACCTATCGCAGCTTGATGAATCCGGGCATGGCCGGCGAGATCACGGTCGTGGTCAGCGGACCCACAAGCCCTTGATTTCCCGTTACGCCTTACTTGTCGCGCTTCTCACAAGCGTTGTCGCGCTTTGTGCGTGCACCAAGGTTGGCGTTCAGACTGCCATGCAAACCAGCCATACAATTCCCGGGACCTTGCGGTATGCTGAAATTGAAGAGCCGACCAGCCTCAATCCACTGTTACGCCTTGATGCTGTGGCCACCGATCTCGATATGTTCATGGACGGCTACTTCTTTCGCATCGACAACAAGCTGCGCTTCGTTCCCGAGCTGGCAGTGCAAGTGCCGACGCAGCAAAATGGAGGCATCAGCAAGGACGGATTAACCATTACGTATCACTTGCGTCCAGGGGTTAAGTGGGAAGACGGAGCGCCATTTACATCGCACGACGTTGTTTTTACCGTTAACGCAATCGATAATCCGAAGAACAATTTAGAATCGCGTGAAGGTTGGGACCAGCTCGCGGGCGTCGAAGCCGTTGGGCCCTATGAAGTGCGCTTCCATCTCAAGCGAATCTATGCGCCTGCCCTCGTGACGTATTTCTCGACGTCCGGAAATTACCCAATCCTGCCTGCGCACATCTTGGAAAAATACCCGGATATCAATAACGTACCGTTCAACGCAGCGCCGATCGGCATCGGCCCGTTCAAGTTCGTGCGCTGGGTGCATGGGGACCACATCGAGCTTGTCGCTAACCCGCTGTACTGGCGTGGTCCGCCGAAGCTGCAGCACATTATCTTTCGGGTCGTTCCCAAAGAAACGACCATCCTCGTCCTGCTGAAAACTCACGAGATCGACGCGTGGTTTCGCGCACCCTCAAACTTTTACGAGCAAATTAAAGAGTTAGAGCCCGAGTACCGCGTGCAACTTGTGCCCTCATTTGTATTTTCACACATGGATTTCAACCTTAAAGTGCCGTTGTTCCAAGATCTGCGGGTGCGCCAAGCTATCCACTATGCCCTGAACATGCAAGACATCATCAACAAGGTTTCCCATGGCGTCAACATTCCGTCTGACGCCAACGTGAGCACCTTGTCGTGGGCGTACGACCCACATGTCATGCATTTTGATTACAATCCAGACAAAGCGCGACAACTGCTTGCCCAAGCTGGCTGGACGCCCGGGCCCGACGGCGTTCTGACGAAGAATGGAAAACGTTTCAGCTTCAACCTGGAAGCCGTCACCGGTGGCGCGACGGGTGAAGCGACCGAGACGCTTGTGCAGCAACAACTGCGCGCGGTTGGCATCGACGCCAAGATTAAGAATTATCCAGCTGAAGTTTTCTTCGCTCCATACGGGAGCGGTGGCATCCTTTTCAATGGTAAGTACGACGTGGCGTTTTTTGCATGGGTGGCGCCTGCGGATCCGGACGATCACTCGCTATACGGGTGCGACGAATTTCCGCCGCAAGGACAAAATGTTATGTTCTGGTGCGATCCCAAAGTTCAAGCTGCCGAGCTCGCCGGCCGTGCAAGCTACGACCAGGCCACGCGCAAAGCGGCCTATGCGATCGAGCAGTCAGAGATTGCCTCGCAATCGGCCACAATCATAATGTGGTTCCAACGAGTTATCCACGTGACGTCTCCGAATCTGAAAGGCTTTATTCCGGCGCCGGCGACGACGAGCAACTGGAATACCTGGGAGTGGTCGATGCAGTGAGCTCCAAACGATTAGGCGCATTTGCCGCAGCGTGTTTGCTTTTGCTTGCGACCAGCTGTTCCAAGGTGACGACAAGCACCGGTTCGCAAACAAGTATTTCTGGCCGCATTCCCGGCGTCTTGCGTTATGCCGAAATCGCCGAACCTGACAGCTTGAGCACCCTGCTGTCGACGCAGATCGTGACAATCGACTTAAGTTATCTCATGTTTTCCTATTTTTATAACGTTGACGAGCACGATAATTTCGTGCCCGAGGTGGCCACGGAAGTACCGACACTGGCCAACGGTGGCATCTCAGCAGACGGGAAAACTATCATCTATCATTTGCGCAAAGGCGTCAAATGGCAAGACGGAGCGCCCCTGACTGCGCAGGACATAGTTTTTACTTATCACGCAATTATGAATCCGCGCAACGACGTTCAAGTACGTGTTGGCTACGATCAAATCTTAGATGTGCAAGCACCAGATCCTTACACGGTTGTCGTGCATATGCGAAAAGTGTTCGCGCCAATAGTGTCTTACTTTATGGGAGTTCAAGGCGGTTGTGCGATTCTACCCGCACACTTGCTCTCTCAGTACCCAGACCTCAATCATGTTGGTTGGAACAACGCCCCCATCGGCTCTGGGCCCTTCAAGTTCAAAGAGTGGGCTCACGGCGACCACATCACGCTAGTTGCCAATCCGTTATATTGGCGCG